>CAYSGA010000025.1:0-13345 GCA_964430165.1 uncultured Eubacteriales bacterium | reverse complement strand
GCCACGGCCGAGACGACCCGGCCGATGTTGTAGGTGAACCCCTGCAACGTCGCCCGGATGGACGTCGGGTAGAGTTCGGCCGTCAAGGCTCCGAAACCGGCAAAGTACCCTGTCCCGAAAAAGGCGACGAACGGCCCCAGGAAGAACAGCATCATCGGCGTCCGCGCACCGGCGTAGACGAAGACGAGGACGGCGGCACAGACGAGGAAGGCCACGTAGGTCCGCTTCCGCCCGAGGTGGTCGCTGATGTACCCGTAAGTCAGGTAGCCCAGCCACATCCCAACCTGCATGAAGATGACCAGGGCGGACATGTGCCGCGGTGACAGGCCGATTCCGCCCTGGTCCCGGGCGAGCGAAAGGTAGCCGGGGATCCAGAGGTTGAGGCCCCACCAGGCGAACATGGTGGCCGCGTTCATGATCGTAATCAGGACGGTCATCCCCAGGAGGCGGCCGCGGATCGTTGAGCGGACGGACGGCTTATCCGCCCCCTTCGGGCGGCTCCGGTTCTCCCGCCAGATCTCCGGCTCCTCGACTTTCGACCGGATCCAGAACACGAGGACGGCCGGAAGCACCCCGACGAAGAAGACCGCCCGCCAGCCGAGCCAGGGAAAGATCACGGCGGTGACCAGGGCGGCCAGGGCGTACCCGACGGCCCAGGCGCTCTGCATGACGCCAAGGGCCTTGCCCCGGTGTTCGGTCGGCCAGGTTTCGGAAACGAGGGCCGCGCCGCTGGCCCATTCTCCGCCCATCCCCAGGCCGAGAAAAATCCGAAAAACGGCCAGCATCGGGACGGACGTGGCCAGTCCGCAGGCGGCCGTAAAGACGGAGTAAATCAGAATGCTTCCGCGGAGGGCCATGGTTCGTCCCATCCGGTCGGCCACGACGCCGAAAATCACCCCGCCCGCGGCGGAGGCGACCAGCGTGACCGAACCCATCAACCCGGCCGTCGCCTTGCTCATCCCGAAATCCTTCAGAAGGTAGGCAAGGACCATGGAGTAGAGCATCACGTCGAAGGAATCGAGCATCCACCCCAGGGAGGCCGCGAGCAGCGATCGGCGCGAGGCGGGTGGGGCTTCCCGCAGCCAGCCGAAGATCTTTCCGCGCGGTGTCATCCGGTCATTTCAAGACGGCCGCGATCTCGGCGACTGTGGCGATTTTCGCGTACGTGCCGTTCATGGCGGCCAGCACGGCCGCGTGGACGGAGGCGGCCGGGACCGTCGTCTCCTTGTATTTCAGGTCGCGGGTCGCGCAGGCGTCCTCGGCCAGGACGACCCGGAATCCGATATCGGCGGCGTGCCGGGTCGCCGCTTCGACGCACATGTGCGTTTGCATCCCGCAGATGACGACGGTTTTCGCCCCCAGCGTCCGGAGCCGGTCAAGGAGGTCGGTTTCCCGGAAGGCGTCGGCGTAATGCTTGACGACGACCGCTTCGTCCGGCCGTGGGGCGATGTTCGGGTGGATGTCGTTCAGCGGGTCTTTCTTTTCGGGTTTCTCTTTCGGCATGTGGGCGACGTGGATGACGGGGAGATTTCGCGACCGGAACGCTTCCAGGAGCGCTTTCGCCTTGAGCGAGGCCTTCACGCTCCCGACCAGGGGGAGCGGACCGCCGTCGAAATAAAAATTCTGAATGTCGATAATCAGCAAGACCGGCCCGTCGAGAGTCGGAGCCGGGGCTTGCGGGATTTGGCCGGCCGCGGAGAGCAACAGGCCGATCGTCGCCGTCAGCATCGTTTTCCCGATCATGGGCGCGCTCCTAAAAAAAATCCCCGCCCTCCAACCGGAGGGCGGGGATCGAATGTCTTCGGATCTCCGCCGGACTTAATGTTCTTCCGTCTGCCGGGGCGTGAGCTTGTTGTGCTCGACCAGCAGGCGGAGATACCAGTCGGGGAAGATCAGCGGGTTGCGTTTCCGGGCCTTCACGTCGTAGATCCAGAGCTTGTTGTATTTGACCAACAGCGAATCGCCCAGCTTCCACCAGGCGTCGGTCACGGCCGCGGCGTTGGTCAGGCAGTAGTCCGTGAGGTAGCTGATGGCCGCGGCCGGGTCCTTCTGGTACAGCTCCAGGGCGTTCTTGTCGATGATGGCCGTCCGTTCAACCACGGGAATTTCATATTTTTTCTGAGCGGCCCGGACATCCTGGATCGCGTGGGAGTAGACGACCTGGGTGTGGAAATCCACGTAATCGAAGGCCCAGCGGGTCGCCTCCCGGTTGAATTCGAAATGGTCGCCGATTTCAAATCCGCGGGGGATCTCGGTCATTCCGTTGTAGAGGGGCATGAAGCAGGACGTGTCCTGGGCGCCCATGGCCAGCCAGACGATCCCGCCGATCGGGTCGGGCATTCCGTTCCGGGCCTGGGTCACGGTCACGTACTCGGCCCGGTTGACGTCGATGATCCGCGGCGTGTTGTAGGTCTTTCCGTCCAGCTTGAAGCCGTAGGGGATGAAATTCGGGTTGGCGAACGGTCCGCCCTGCAGGCCGCGGGCCGGGTCGAAGATCGTGCCCTCGCACTTGTCCCGGGTCATGTCCATGACGTCCTGGACGGACATCTTTTTCTCGGGCTTGACCGAGAAGGGGAAGTCCATGTTGTTGGTTTCGGGACCGAGGTTGAGGGAGGGGGCGACGAGGTTGAAGAACCGCCACGCCCGGACGCGCGAACCGTTGGTCGAGGCGGCGCTCAGGTCGTTGGGGGAATAGGCCCGCTTCCAGTTGAAGGGCTTGCCGCTCTTCGGGTCGTAGAGTTTCTGGTCCGCGGCCAGCGAGATGACGTTCGGCGAGGCCATGAAGTAATCCTTATTGTTCAAGTCGATCTCGCCGATCCGGGATTCGTTGGGGCAGACCGAGACGTGGTCGTCGGGGACGCGCTGGGCGCACCAGACCGCCCCGGGCTTGCCGCTTGCGGGCGTCCAGAGAGCGCCGACGGGGAAGATTTCAAACACCCAGACTTCGTTGGGGTCGGCCACCGCCAGCATCTCGCCGGAGTCGGTGTGCCCGTAGCCGTATTTTTCGGCCAGAGAGCCCATGACCTGGATCGCCTCGCGGGCGGTCCCGCCGCGCTCCATGGCCAGAAGCGTCAGCATGGTGATGTCGAATTTCGGGGCGGGGGTGTTGTTCTCCAGCTTTTCCACGTTCCCAATCGTCGACTCGCCGATGGATACCTGTTTGTCGTTCATGTAGCCAAAGGCGCCCAGGATGTAGCCGTACGTGTGGGGGATTTCGGGAATCTCCAGGCCCGTGAAGCCGTCCAGCGGGACGCGGTCCCACTTGAGGCCGAGGTCGGGCGGCCACGTCCCGAACTGGTCGGAGTAGAAGATCCGGCGCATTTCGCCCGGTTGGTGGTCTTTGGCCGGGACGCGGCGGAATGTCCAGTCGCACAGTCCGCAATCGCAGGTGTGGGTGGTCATGACCGAGCCGTCGGTCGAGGCGTTTTTCCCGACCATGATGACGGTGCAGGCTTCGAGGCGGGGGTCGAAATCCAGGCAGGTCGGGCAATCGACCGGATTTTCCGGCTTAACGACCTGCGCCTGAACTCCGTGGCTCATCGACCCGCCGACCGTCAGAAGGACGGCGGCGATCCAAACGGCGAGAAGAGCGGGTTTGTTTTTCATGGGTACCTCCAGAAGACGTACTATAACGGAAGGAGCCCGCGAAATACAACTTTTTCTCCCTGCCGCTTCACATCCTATCCGTTTTTCCGATATGAGCGGCAGTTTCCCGGGGCCCTGGCCGCGCTGAAGGATCGCGATCCCGAGGATGCCCACTCTCTGGCCTTGGCCCGGGCTCTCCGCCTTCCGCTCTGGTCCAACGACCGCGATTTGAAGTCTCGTGGCGCACGCACTTGGACAACGGCGGCGCTGTTAAAACTCCTAGAAAAATCGTTTTTCAGAAGCTGAAGGCCAACCCGGCCGTGAGCGTGAGCATGTTGGTTCGTGACGTCCGCGAATCGAAGACCCCCGGCTCCCCGCTCTCGACCAGGTAGTCGGCCCGGCCGCCTAAGGCATACCGGGCCCCGAGATCCAGGTCGAGGGCAAAGGCGCTGCGGCCATCCTGCCTGACAAACCGGATGATGGGGAACAGGACTCCCGCGCCGGCGCCGAAAGCGAAGGCCGAATCGGCGGAATTGTTGACGCTGAAACCGCCGGAGCCGCCGTCGTTTGAATCCCCGTCTTCGACCCGGGTGTCCGTGGAAAGGATATGTAATCCGAAAAAGACGTCGAGGTAGGGCCGCAGGAATCCGTACTCCGGCTGGAACCGGAGGAAAATGCTCCAAGCAAGGATGGCATTGGTCGACCGCACGTCGACAAGAACGTCCGGATTGGTGAGTCCCAGCCATTCCTGCCGGTACGCGGAGCCGTAGATTCCGAATCCCAGCGATGTCCCGACGAAGAAGGGGCTTCGGGAAGGCCGGTAGGCGAAGAGAAACGTCCCTCCCCAGGCCGTCCGGTCGAGGACGTCGCGGAACTCTCCCCGCGGCAGGGAGGGACTGAACGCCAGGCCGAACTGGAACTCGGCGGGCTTCGCCCGGGCCGCGGCGGCGAAGAAGATTAAAAACAATCCGATCGCAAGAAATCTCTTCGTCATGAGCATGGCCTATGTTTCCCTTTGCGGAATGATAGCTCCGGCCGGGCGGTTTGGTCAAATCGCGTTGAAAATCCGTCGGGACGAAATCTTCGCTCTTTTTTTGATCTCTCGAGGCATTCGCCATATAATCGCCGCGTTATGCGAAAAATCCCCCGGGTCCTCGCCTTCTGTTTTTTGTGCGTCCCGGCCGCGGCCGGAATCGCCTTCACCGCTCAAAATCCGGGGGAAAAAAGCGCTCTCGCCGTCAAAACGGAAGAAACGATCACGATCGACGGGACGATGTCCGAATCGGCCTGGGAGACGGCCCCCGCCCTGGGGGACTTCATCCAATTTGAACCAGAACGCGGCCGGCCGGCGACGTTCCAAACATCCGTCCGTATCCTCTATGACGCGAAAGCCGTTTATTTCATCTTTGTCTGCGACGACCCGGAACCCGAGCGCATCGCGGCCAGCCAGTCCAAAAGGGATGCCGAGCTCAGTGTCGACGACGCCGTCGCGATCTGCCTGGATACGTTTTTAGACAAGCGCAACTGTTATTATTTCATGACCAATTTATCTGGCACCCAGAGCGACGGGCGGATCGCCGACAACGGCCTGACCAAGGATTCGACCTGGGATGGATTTTGGAAATCGGCCGCTCAGAAGACCGCTTCCGGCTGGACGGCGGAGATCGCCGTGGAATTCCGGTCGCTGAAGTTCGATCCCGGCGCGGATTCGACCTGGGGGCTGAGTTTGGGCCGCGTTCTGCCCCGCCGGATGGAATCGTCTTTTTGGACCGGTCCGCTGGAATCGCCTTATAAAGTCTCTCAGTACGGGCTTTTAACCGGCCTCGACCTGGAGAAGGCGGACGACCGACTCCAAATCATCCCTCATGTTGTGGCCAAGATCGAGAAAGGTTTTCCGGCCGAGGCGGAAGCCGGATTGGACGCGCGTTACGCCTTGTCCCAGGCGATTTCTGGCGACCTGGCGATTAATCCCGATTTCGCTACCGTCGAAGCCGACCAGGAACAGATCAACCTGACCCGCTTCGAGCTCAACCTGCCGGAAAAAAGAAATTTCTTTCTGGAAGGTTCGGAGGTTTACCGCCAGCGCATCCAGTTGTTCTATTCACGCCGCATCGGTGAAATCTACGGCGGTCTCAAACTTTACGGGAAAGCCGGGGCTTTTGAGTTTTCCGGACTAACCGCTCAAGCCCGGCCCGACGGAGAGGACGGAAATCCGGCGAATTTTTCGGTGATCCGGGTCAAAGCCGATGTTCTGAAATCATCGACAGTCGGTTTTCTGGCGGCCAATAAAACTGTGGCCGGGATAAATCGTGGAACGGCCGGCCTCGACGCCTCGCTCAACTTCACAGACAATTTTAAATTCACCGGGCAGCTGGCCCTGGCCTACGGCGACCGGAAGACGGACAACGTTGCCTTTTTCCTCCGGCCGACGGTTGACACGGCGACCTTCCATTTCCATATCCGTTATTCGCAGCTGGGAAAATATTTCGGCGATAACGCCAACGCGGTGGGTTTCGTCAGCGACGACAATCGCCGCGAGCTTGATTCCGCCCTGGAAAAGACCTTCTGGCTCCGGAAAGGAGCGCTCGAACGCATCCAGGTCGAATCGAATTACAACATCTTCTGGGGTACGGACGGGACCCGGCGCAGCTGGAAAATAGACGAGGGGCTCTTATTCGACTTTCGGAGCAAAATTTCCCTGGAGCTCCAACACCATGAGGAATACAAGTTCTATGAGAAGGACTTCCGGAACCGGGAAACGGAGCTGACGCTCGGATACAACACCCGGGAATGGCAGTCGGCTGCAATCAACTACAGTTTCGGGAGAAATTTCGACCTTGACTTTCAACTGGTCGAGGGCCGTTTGAACGCCAAGATGACCCGGGACCTGTCCCTGGAGTATGGTTTGACACGGCTTCTTTTCCGGCCCGATCCTGAGGGGGAGAGCACTTGGATTCATTTCGTCCGGGCGACGAACTATTTCACCAAGGATCTTTTTCTCAAGGTCTTTTTCCAGCTGAATTCGGCAATCGAAAAAAGGTACGTCCAGGTCCTTTTCGTCTACCGCTTTCAGCCGCCCTTCGGGCTCGTCCAACTGGCCTATCAGCAAGGCTCGGCCCTCTTCGGCGAACGAGGCAACCAAGGGTCGATGTTGTTTTTTAAAGTCGCCTATATGTTTTAAAGCTCCGCGTTCTCTCCTCAGAATCCCGGGTCGGAGATCTTCTTCTCCGTCCAGGTTCCGAACTTTTTTAACTGGTCCCGGATCTCGTCCGCTTTGCCGACGACGACCAGAACGTAGTTTTCGGTGGGGATCAATTTGACCGCCGCCTCTTTGGCCGAGGCCTGGGTTGCCGCCCGGATACCGGTTAAATATTTGTCGTAGTAGTCGAAGCCGAGGCTGTAAAACGCCAGGCGGACATAGGTGTTGGCCTTGGCCCCGTTTGTCTCGAGGGTCGGCGGGAACTGGCCCTGGATGTAATTGCGCGAACTTTCGACTTCCTCGGGGGTGAACCCGTCGTCCCCGACCTTCTTGAGAAGATCGAAAAGGATGTCGAGCATCTCCCCGATCTTTTCGTTCCGTGTGTATGAACTGGCCTGGAACAGGCCGCCGGTCCGGTACGTCTGGAAGTTGCTGTTCGCCCCGTAGGTCAGGCCGCGCTTGATTCGCATTTCGGTCATGAGCCAGGAGGTGAACCGGCCGCCGAACAGGGTGTTCATGACCGCCGCCTGGGGCGTGATCTTGTCGCCGAGCGCGTAACCAGGAGCACCCAGAATCCAGTAGGCCTGGGTGGCGTCGGGCTTGTCGACGAGAAGAAGCTTGATCCCCCTGGGCTCGGGCAGGGGAGGCATCGTCGAGGCCGGAACGTTAGCCCCTTTCCACCCGCCGAAGGCGGCGTTGAGAAGCGCCAGGGCCTGCTTTTTTTCGATATCGCCGACCAGGGCGCCGATCGTCCCTTTGGGCCCGTAGTGTTTCTGGTAATAGGCCCGGACGTTGGCCGCGGTCATCCTGGCCAGGGACTCTTCCGTTCCCGAGGCAAAACGGCCGAGAGGATGCGTTCCAAAGTAGGCCTTGGTGAAGTAATTCCGGACCGCCCGGCCCGGGTTGTCTTTGAGGCTTTTGAGTTCGTTCAGCCGGATTTCGCGGGCCTTCTTGAATTCGTCTTCCAGGAAGGCCGGCCCGGTCAGGCAGGCGGAGGCAATGTCCAAAACCTTGGAGAAATGTTCGGACAGGCAATCCGCGCTGATCACGGCGTATTCGTCGGCCGCCGAAAAACCGAGCCGGGCGCCCATGAAGTCCAGGGCCTCGGCGACGGCTTCGGCCCCCATTTTCGCGGTTCCTTTCATGATCTGGTCGGCCGTCATCCCGGCGATGCCCTCGAACGCGGCCGGTTCCTGGGCGGAGCCGGCGCCTTTGAGGTTGAGGCGGAAGCTGACCATGGGGACTTCTGCGGTCTTCAGATAATAAACGACGATCCCGTTCTTGAGGGTGAGTTTTTCCGGGGCGGGCAGCTTGAAGGCCGCCCGGGCCGACGACGCGGCCAGCAGAACCAGGACGAGAAGGGAAAGGAGGCGTGTCCGGGCTTTCATTTCTGACCTCCTTCGGGAACGAGCGTTCCGACGGTTTTGTTGTTTTCGACGAAGTATTTATTGGCGGCTTCGATGATCTGGGGATTCCTGACGGCCGCGTAATCGTCCATGACGGTGAAGATCTTTTCAAAAGTGCCGAATGTCATTTCGGTCTCGGCCAGCTGAGAGGCCTTTCCGGAGATGGTTTGAAGGCCCAGGTAAAAATCGCTTTGGACGGCGTTCAGGACTTTCTGGATTTCGGAATCGGTGAGCCCTTCTTTTTTGACCTTGGCCAGCTCCTCCTCGATCACGGCCTCGATCCGGTCCAGGTCGGCGTCCGGCTTGGGCTTGACGTAGATGGCAAAGAGAAACGGGTCGATCGTTTCGCCCTGCCCGCCGTAGACGCTCGTCGCCAGCTGCTCCTCCCTGACGAGACGCCGGTAAAGGCGGCTGCTCTGGCCGCGGAGAAGAACATGGCTCAGGACCGACATCGGGAAGAATTCGGGCTCCCGCACGCTCGGGGCGTGCCAGACGACCTGGAAGGAGGGGACCTGGGCGTCCTTTTTGATGAAGACGCGCTTGGTTCCCATCTGCGGCGGCTCGACGGTGACGACGTCCGGCGGCGGAGTCCCGGCCGGGATCGGCCCGAAATGTTTTTTGATGAGGTCGAGCGCCCGGGCTTCGACGAAATCGCCGACGAGGATCAGGACGGCGTTGTTCGGGGAATAATAGGTCTTGTAGTAGCCGACAATTTCGTCCCGCCGCCAGCCCTGGATGTCGCTCATCCAACCGATGACGTCCCAATGGTAGGGATGGGCCATGATGGCCGTCGCCTGGACATTTTCCGAGAGGATGCTGTCGTTGTCGTTGTCGACACCCATCCGCCGCTCGGAGGCGATGACCTGGCGTTCGGGCTCGAGAACCTCCGGCGCGAACGTCGCGCCCTGCATCCGGTCGGCCTCCATTTCGAGCATCTGTTCGAGGGCGGCCGCGGGGATCCAATCCGTGTACCCGGTCCGGTCGTTGCCGGTCGAGGCGTTGTTCGCGCCGCCGGCGAATTCCATTTTCCGGTCGAATTCGCCCGGGGCCACCTTGACCGAACCGTTGAACATCATGTGCTCGATGAAATGGGAGACGCCCGTCAGACCGGGCCGCTCGTTTCGCGACCCGACCCGGAAATATGTGTACAGGGCGATGTTGGGGATCGCGTGATCCTCGAGAAGAAGGATTTTCAACCCGTTGTCGAGTTTGTGGACCTTGATGTCCTCTTTCCGGAACGAAGCGGAAAGAAGCGTGGCCCCGGCGAACAAAAGCAGGACGCCTGCGGCGAGCGATTTTTTCATGAATGACCTCCGGAGGAAGGGAATGCCCGGATAATGTAGCAAACTTCTTGGCGGGCGGTCAATTTGGGTATGAATCGGCGACACGACGCCTGTTTCTTCGATATTGTTTTTTAGTAAAATCTCTGACGGCCGAGAATACCTCCCTCCAGCCGCCGGAACCAGTCCCGTCGGTTCCCCCCACGGAAACATCCGTGGGGCCCCCCTCCGCTATGCGACTTCCGGGAGGTACTCTCAGCCTTTTGAGATTCCACTATATTGGAAATAGAGAAACGGGTATAGTGTCACCGTATTTTGGGTTATAATGAATTCACCCTCGCAGGACCGGGCCATGAAACTCAAAGAGGAGTTCCGCCGCTTTTTCAGCCTTCTGGCCGACGAGATCCATTACACCGCTCAGTTTCTCCGGAATCGGCGCGGCGTGCTTCCCGGCGCGGTCATCCAACAGCTCTACGTCATGGGGTACAAATCTTTCCCGATCGTCGCCCTGATCACCTTCCTCGTCGGAATCACGATTTCGCTCACCTCGGCCGCCCAGCTCAAGATGTTCGGAGCGGACATTTATTTGGCCGACCTGATCGGCCTGTCGATGATCAAGGAATTGGTGCCGCTGATGACCGGCATCATGCTGGCCGGAAAGATCGGCGCCTCGGTCACGGCCGAAATCGCGACAATGAAAGTCATGGACGAAATCGACGCCCTCCGGACGATGGGCGTCGTCCCGGAGAAATTCCTCATGGCCCCGCGTCTGATCGCCATCACCCTGGTCGTTCCGCTGCTGGTCGCGATGGCCGACACCGTGGGCGTGGCCGGCGGGGCGATCGTGGCCCAGGTCGCGCTCGGCACCCCCCCGGGGGTGTTTTTTCGGGAGGTCTTTTCCATCCTGACGCTGGGCGATTTTCTGATCGGCATCGTCAAAACGCTCGTCTTCGGCTGGGCCGTCGTCATTGGGGCGGGCTTCAAGGGTTTTTTCATCGAAGGCGGGGCCGAAGGCGTGGGGAAAGCCACAACCGAGTCGGTCGTCCTGGCCATTTCGCTGATCATCGGCCTGGACTGCGTCTTCGCTTTCATTTTGTATTGAAAAGACCATGGATACGATTCGCGCGGTGAATCTCGATGTCGGGTACGAAAATGAAACGGTCCTTCGCGGTCTGAATTTCTCGATTCCGCCCGGCCGGATCACCGTGATCGTCGGGGAAAGCGGGTCGGGGAAATCGACGCTTCTCAAGGTCTTGATCGGGTTGAACCCGCCGCTGGCCGGGGACGTTTATTGGGGGGAGGAGCGGATCGATTACGAATCCGAGCGCAGCCTCGAGGCGTTATACAGCCGGATCGGCGTCCTGTATCAGAACAGCGCCCTTCTGAATTCCCTGACGCTCTATGAAAACATCGCCCTTCCGATCCGGATCCATCGCTCCGAAACGCCGCGGAAGGAAGAGGAAGACAGGGTCCACGAAGTTCTCGGGATGGTCGGACTGCAGGACGCCGATCACAAATTCCCGTTCGAGCTTTCGGGCGGGATGCGGAAACGGGCGGCCCTGGCCCGGTCGATGGTCTTGAAGCCGGAAATCGTTTTCTGCGACGAGCCGTCGGCCGGCCTCGATCCGCTCACCGCATCCGGGTTGGACGACCTCCTCCGCTCGCTTCAAACCTCCCGGGGGCTGACCGTCGTCGCCGTAACCCACGAACTGAGATCGATCGGACGGATCGCCGACCGCATTCTTCTTCTTCACGGCGACGGGATCCGTTTCGACGGGACTCTTCAGGATGTGGAAACGACCGCGGACGAATATCTTCGATCCTTCTTTTTAAGGACGGACCGCCATGATTACTAAAGAACAGAAAACGCGCTTAAGCGTCTTTTCGGTCGTCTCGCTGGCCTTGCTGATTTTTCTTCTGGGCCTGCTGATCGTCCCGGCCTTCCGGAACAAAGGCTTGCCCTATCGGATCAACGTCAAAGGGGCGTCGGTCAACGGCCTGTCCGTCGGAGCGCCGGTCAAATACCAGGGCGTCGACGTCGGCAAGGTCCGGGCGATCGACGTCAATCCCGCGGATTTGGGTTCCATTCTGGTGAGAATCCGGATCGTCCGGGGATTTCCGGTGAAACGGGATATGACCGCGACCATGACGTACGCCGGAATTACCGGACAGAAATTCATCGAGCTTGCGGGCGGGAGCATCTCCTCGCCTACGCTGCCGGTCGGGGGAGATATTCTCCCGGCCCGCAGTCTGGGGGAAAAAGCCGAGGACATCGTCGCCAATATCGACGGCGCGATCAAGAGCGTCAATCTGCTGTTGAGCGCCTCCAACCGGGCCAAGATCGAGGATTTTTTAACCGCCAGCCAACAAAGCGCCGAAGTCGTTTCCCGCGTTCTCGAAGCGAAGGAAAAGAACCTGACCGGGGCCATCGACAACATCGAGAAGTCCTCCCTTGAATTCGGCGCCGTCACCGAAAATCTCCGACAAATCACGGCCGACCTCGCGGGGATCACGGGGACCCTGGACGCCAAGGCCTCCTTGATTCTCGACAACATCAACCAGAGGTTTTCCCGGGAGGAGATGGGCAAGGTCCTGACCAATCTCGAATCGTTCATCTCCGATGCGTCGGCAAGCCTGAAAACGATCGAAAACATGCTGATGATCCAGCAGTCCGACCTCGGGAGCACGATGGAAAGCGTGGCCAGGGCCGTGGACAATCTTTCCAAGTTCACCCGGGTCCTCGTGGAGGACCCCTCGATGCTCCTCCGGGGCAAAAAGGAAAAGAAGTGATGAAAAAAATATTTCTTCTCGCCGCCGTGATCCTGGCCGGCGCGGGCTGCTTCGCCGCCCACGCCAAGCGTTATTTTGATTTGGGGGCGCCGGTCTCCGGACCGGCCGAGCCGGCCTTCGACCGGACCCTGCTCATCGAACGCCCGGTCGTCGAAGGAATCTATGACGATTTTCGGATCGTCTACCGGCTTTCGCCGACGGAAGTCAATTATTACGCCTACAACTTCTGGGCCGAACGCCCCGCCCGGCTCATCCGGGACATGATCCGGGAACGGATCGTCGTCCAGGGACGGTTCCGCCGGGTCGACCTGGACTCCGGCAAGGAACCGGCGGAGTGGCTGCTGAAAATCAGGGCGTTCCGGATCGAGGAGGAGGACCGGGCGGACCGCTGGTTCGCCCGGCTGGCCATGACCTTCGAAGTCGTCGACATCGCGGCCGGTTCGGTGATCGCGGCCCACGCCTTCGACCGGCTCGAGCCGCTCGGGCAAAAAGACGCCGGACTGCTGGCCGGAGTCCTATCGAGGATTTTGGCCGAAGAGTTCGACGCCTTTCTGCGGGAGTTGGCCGTTAAAGCGAAATAGGCGGCTTTTTCGCCGGGCGGCTGGATGCCGCGATCAGAAGATTGCCTGTCATTCGTTCCAAGTCGCGAAGTCGGACTCTAGAAGAACTGGCTGACGAGTACCACCAGGATCAGCAGCGGGCAAACGTACTTGATCGCTATGACCCAGAGCCGCGCCAGGCGGAAGGGGGCGCCGCCGGCGGTGATTTCCTCAAGGGCCTTGGCCGTTTTCCAGACATAGGCCACAAAAAAGGCGATCAGCAAGGCCCCGACGCTCAGGGCAATGTTCCCCCAGACCTTGTCCCATAGCGAAAGGAAATCGACGTGAACGAGCGGCAGGCGGCTGAAGAATTTTACGCCACCGCCGGAAAGGGCCGAGGGAACGCCGAAGATGAGGGCCGCGCCCCCAACCAACCCGGCGGCCCGGCGGCGCGGCCACTTCTTCTCGTCGATGAGGAAGGCCACCGGAACCTCGAGGAGGGAGATGGTCGAGGTTAAAGCGGCCACGGCCAGCAACATGAAAAAG
>CAYSGA010000024.1:0-13418 GCA_964430165.1 uncultured Eubacteriales bacterium | reverse complement strand
ATCGTCGATCTGCTGGCCCGCTATGACGCCGTCAACGAAAAATTCGCCGCGCCCGACGCCGACATGGACGCCCTGGTCGCGGCCCAGGCGAAACTGATCGAGGAAATCGAGAAGCACGACGCCTGGAACCTCGACAACCATCTCGACATCGCCATGGAGGCGCTTCGCTGCCCGCCGCCGGACACGCCGATTCCGGTTCTGTCCGGAGGAGAGCGGCGCCGCGTCGCCCTGACCCGGCTTTTGTTGATGGAACCCGACATCCTGCTCCTGGACGAACCGACCAACCACCTGGACGCCGAATCCGTGGCCTGGCTCGAACGCCATCTCCAGGAATACAAAGGTACCGTGATCGCGGTGACCCATGACCGTTATTTTCTGGACAACGTGGCCGGTTGGATTCTCGAACTCGACCGCGGCCAGGGCATCCCCTGGAAGGGAAATTATTCCTCCTGGCTGGAGCAGAAAACCGCCCGGCTCGCCGTCGAGGAAAAGACCGAATCCCGGCGCCAGCGGACGCTGGCCCGCGAATTGGAATGGATCCGCCTTTCGCCCAAGGCCCGACAGGCGAAAGGGAAAGCCCGGGTCACGGCTTACGAAAAACTCCTCAGCCGGGAATTCGACCGGTATCGCGACGAACAGGAAATTCCGATCCCCCAGGGAAACCGATTGGGAGACGTGGTCATTGAGGTCGAGGGCGTTTCCAAGGCTTACGGCGACCGGTTGTTGATCGACAACCTGAGCTTCAGTGTCCCTCCCGGCTCGATCGTGGGAGTGATCGGCCCCAACGGCGCGGGCAAGACGACCCTGCTCCGGATGATCACGGGACAGGAGAAACCCGATTCGGGCCACGTCCGGGTCGGGGAAACGGTCAATCTCGTCTACGCCGATCAATCCCGGGAACTGGACCCGGCCCGGACGGTGTTCGAGGCGGTCTCGGGCGGGGCGGAAACGATGACGATCGGAGGACGGGCGATGAACGCCCGGGCGTACTGCGCGTCATTTGGATTCGCCGGAACGGACCAGCAGAAGAAGACCTCCGCCCTTTCGGGCGGCGAACGGAACCGCGTCCACCTGGCCCGGGCCATGGCCGAGGGAGGGAACGTCCTCCTTCTGGACGAGCCGACCAACGACCTGGATGTCAACACCCTCCGCGCCCTGGAGGACGCCCTGGAAAGTTTCGCCGGGAGCGCCGTAGTCGTCAGCCACGACCGGTGGTTCCTGGACCGGGTGGCCACTCACATCCTGGCCTTCGAGGAGGACGGGAGCGTCCATTGGGTTTACGGAAATTACTCGGAATACCGGGAGGATCTCCGCCGGCGGAAGGGCGCCGTCGCCGACCAGCCGCACCGTCTCAAGTATCAGACCTTGAAGCGGTAGGCCGTTTTATTTCTCCCGGCCGTCCTCTTCGTCCGGGCCTTCGTTTATTTCCTCGGCCCCGGCTTCGTTCTCCTCGCCGTTTTCGTTTTCGATCCGTTTTTCGATGATCTTCAGCTCTTTTTGAAACCGTTTGACGACGTACTCGATCTTCTTGAGCAGATCGTACGGCTTCAGCGGCTTGGAGATGTAGTCGTCCATGCCGGCTTCCATGCACTTCTCCCGGTCGCCCTTCATGGCGTGGGCCGTCATGGCCACGATCGGCAGGTGTTTTTCGGTTTCGACCTCTTTGGCCCGGATCGCCGCCGTCGCCTGATACCCGTCCATTTTCGGCATCTGGACGTCCATCAAAACCAGGTCGAAGGATTCTTTTTCCAGCCAGGCCAAGGCCTCCTCGCCATTGTTGGCGACCTTGACGTGGTGTTCCCGCCGTTCCAGGATCCGGACGGCCAGTTTCTGGTTGATGATGTTATCTTCGACCAAGAGGACATTATATTGCTGGCGGGTCCTGCTCAGCGAATGACGGGTGATGAAAGGCGCGTCGGCGTCGCCCTCTTTGTGGACGCCTGTGCCGAGGGCGAGCATGATCGCGTCGAGAAGGTACGACTGCTTGATGGGCTTCGTCAGGTAGGCCGAGAGGCCCAATTTCCGGCAGCGGGCCGCCTCGCCGCGGAATCCGGCCGAACTCAGCATCATGATGAACGCATTCCCGAGTTCCGGGTGTCGCTTGATTTCCTCGGCCAGGGCGTAGCCGTCCATCTCCGGCATGTTGGCGTCGATGAGAATCAATTGGAAGGTTCGCCCCCCTTCCCGGGCTTCGCGGAGGGCTTTCAGGGCCGCCTTCCCGTCCTCGACGACGGTCGGCTGCATGTGCCAGTTGGTCAGCATTTCCCGGAGGATGCGGCGGTTGGTCTCGTTGTCGTCCACGGCCAGGACGGACGTTCCCTTGATGTCCTCGAATTGGATGGGAACGATTTCCGTCTCCGCCCCCTGCTGCAGGGAAAGCGGCATGGTGAAGTGAAACCGGCTGCCCACGCCGAGCTCGCTTTCCGCCCATATTTTGCCGTCCATCAGTTCCACGAGCTGGGAAACGATCGCCAGCCCGAGGCCTGTTCCCCCGTACAAACGCGTCGTCGAGCTGTCCACCTGGGCGAACGGGGCGAAGATTTGTTTGATTTTTTCCTCGGGGATCCCGATGCCGCTGTCTTTGACGATGAAATGCAGCCAGATCCGGTCCGGGGCGATGGACTGGGGCTGGACCGTGACGACGACCTCGCCTTCGCGGGTGAACTTGATCGAGTTGCTCAGCAGGTTGGTCAGAATCTGGCGGAGCCGGCCGGGATCGCCGATCACCCGGTCCGGGACGTCGCCCGGGATGTGATAGGCCAGCTCCAGACCCTTCTTTTCGGCCATCAGGGCCACGCTCGCGACCATGTTGTGGATGGTGTCGCGCAGGTTGAAATTGATGGTTTCAAATTCAATTTTTTTGGCCTCGATCTTGGAAAAATCCAGGATGTCGTTGATGATGTTCATCAGGGATTCGGCCGAAATCTTGACCGCTTCCATGAAATCCCGCTGTTCCGACGTCAGGTCGGTCTCCAGGGCGAGCTCGGTCATCCCGAAAATCCCGTTCATCGGCGTCCGGATTTCATGGCTCATGTTGGCTAGGAATTCGCTTTTAGCCCGGTTGGCCTCCTGGGCTTGTTTGCGGGCCTGGATCAGTTCCGAGACGTCGATGAGGTTGATGATCACGCCCTCGTAGCTGTCGTTGAGGTAGATGGGCTGGAGGCGGAGGATCACCTCCAGGTGCTTGAACGGCGTTTCCTGGATGAGCGGAAGGGCGAACGGCCTGCTCTTGAAATCTTCGATGGCGGCCCGCAGTTCCCCGGTCGCCAGTTGCGGGTCGGATTCCCAGAGACTCCGGCCGAGCATCCCGGAACGTTCTTTTTTGAGAAGCTTCAGGAAATACTCGTTGACCTCCAGGATGAGATCGTCCTTGTCGATGAGAATCACGCCCTCTTCCATCCCGGAGATCATCGCCGAGAGCTTGGCCGCCTCCCGTTGGATGGCTAGCTCGGCTTCTTTCCGGTCGGCGATTTCCTTCTGGGCCCGGGCGTACAATTGGGCGTTTTCGATGGCCGCGGCGATCTGGGAACCGAGCGTCTCCATGGCCGTGACGTCGGATTCGTCGAAGGCGTCGTTATATATGCTCTGGAGGTCAAGGACGCCGATGACCTTGTCGCCCTTCATCAGGGGAACCGAGAGTTCCGACTTGGTGATCTCGTCGGCCTTTCGGAAAAAGTCCGGATTTTTCTCGACGTTGCCGCTGATCTGGGTCTTCCCGGAGGATGCGGCGGTCCCGGTCATGCCCCGGCCGAAATTGATTTTCATCTCCAGGGGGAAGGCGTCGACGTAGCCGCCGGTGATCGCCTTCAGGGCGAGTTGGCTCGTGCCTTCTTCGTACAGGAGGAGCATGACGCCGTAGTAATCGAAGGCGTTGCGAACGGACCGGACGGCCGTATCCAGGAGCTCGCCCAGTTCCAGCCGGCCGCTCAACTGCCGGCCGACGTCGTAGAGCAGGGCGAACTGGGCCCCCTTGCGTTTCGCCTCGTCGGCCAGGCGTTTCCGCTCGGCCACCTCCTGCTCGAGGTCTTTTGTCCTCTCCTTGATTTTGCTCTCGAGGTGGATGTTTCTCCGGCGGATTTTGGCGGTCCGGTATCGAAAACCGGCCAGGGCCAGCCCGAGGACAAAAATAAGAGCCAGGGCCTGGAACCAGCGGGTCTTCCAGAAGGGAGGGACCACCGAGATTTTGAGGGCAACCCCCTCCTCGTTCCAGAGGCCGTCGTTGTTGGCCGCCTTGACCCGGAAGATGTATTCCCCGGGAGGAATCCCGGCATAGGACACGAATCGGCGGTTGCTGGGGAGCGTCCATTCCGAGTCCAGGCCCTCCATCCGGTAGGAATACAGGTTCTTGCTTGGGGCCTGGTAGTCGAGGGCGGAGAATTCGAAATCGATTTGGTTTTGGAAATAGGCCAGGCGGATTTCCTTCGTTTGCGTGATCGACCGGTCGAGGATCGTCCGGCCGTCGATCGACGTATTGATGGGAACGTCGCGGCCGTAGAGGCGGAAAGCGGTCAGGGCGACCTGAGGGGCATGGGGGTTGTCGGTGATCAGCTTGGGGTAAAAGGAATTAAACCCCTTGATGCCGCCGAAAAAAAGTTCCCCGTCCGCGGCCCGGAAAGAGCTGTAGGTGTTGAATTCGTAGCTTTGAAGGCCGTCGAAGATATCGAAGTTCTTGAATTTCCGGTTGACGGGGTCGAAACGCGACAGGCCCCGGTTGGTCGAGATCCAGATGTTCCCCTGCTCGTCCTCCTCCATGGCGTAGATGACTTCATCGGGCAGGCCGTCCTTCATTTTGAAGACCGTGACGGTTTCCGATTCCCGGTCGAACCGGGCCAAGCCGGTGGACGTTCCCAGCCAGAACCACCCCCGGCTGTCCTCCAGAAGGCTCAGGATATAATCGTCCTTCATGCCGTCCGGCTTCGCCGTGGCCGTCCGAAAGATCCTGATCTCCCCGGTCGCCGGGTCGAGGCGGTTGAGGCCCCCGCCATAGGTCCCGACCCAGAGGATCCCGGCCTTGTCATAGTAGAGGGCGTAGATCCGGGGGTAGCTTAATCTGTTCGGAATTCCTTCTTCCGCCAAAAATTGTCGGACCCGGCCCGTTTTCCTGTCGAAATGGTTAAGGCCGCCTCCGTCGGTCCCGAGCCAAAAGTTTCCATCCTTGTCCTCGACGACGGTCCGGACGGAATTCGTACTCAGGGTTTGCGGGTCTCCCTCCTTTTTCTTGAAGCGGGTGAATTTCCCGGTCCGGGGGTCGAGTCGGTTCAGCCCGTCGATGGTCGCCGCCCAGAGGAAGCCGTCCCGGTCGAAAAGGAGCATGTAGACGCGGTTGCTGCTGATGCTCGCCGGGTCGGCCGGGTCGTGGACGAAGAAGCGGATGTGTCCGGTGGCCCGGTCATACCGGCTTAATCCGGAGCCGTCCGTGGCCGCCCAGATGACGTCCTCCCCCTGTTTGAGGATCTTGCGGAACCCGTTGACGTTCAGGTTGGCCGCGGTGAATCGGCCTTTTTCGTAGAGGCGGAACTTGGAGATGTTTTTATTGTACTTGCTGAGGCCGGCCCCGTAGGTTCCGAACCAGAGGTTGCCCGAGTTGTCCTCCGTGATGGCCAGGATGCGGTCGCCGGAGAGGCTCGTCGGGTTGCCGTCGTCATGGCGGTAGTTCCAAAAGCCGTCTTTGTTGGGGATGTACCGGTCGACGCCGGTTTCATTGGTCCCCACCCAGAGCGTTCCGGACGCATCCTGGAAGAGGCAGTTGACCGTATCGCCGCTCAGGCTGAACGGATCGCGGCGGTCGTGGCGGTAATGGACGAAACCGTCGCGGTCGGGACCTGTTTTATCCAGGCCGTTGCGCGTTCCGACCCAGAGGTTTCCTATCCCGTCCTCAACCAGGGACAAAACGCCGTCGTTACCGAGGCTCTTCGGGTCGGATGCTTCGTGGCGGAAGGATTCGAATTTCCCGGTTTTTTCGTTCCACCAATTCAGGCCGCCCCCGTCCGTCCCCACCCAGACAGTGCCGTTTCGGTCCTGGAGGACGGCATGGACGGAATTGTGACTGAGCCCGGAATTCCCGCCTGCCCCGGCCATGAACCGGGTGAAGAGCTGTGTTTTCGGGTCGAGGCGGTTCAGGCCGCCGTCGGTCGCGATCCAGATGTTTCCGGACCGGTCCTCGGCGAGGGCGAAAATCCGGTTGTTGCTCAGGCTCCTGGGGTTCTCAGGGTCGGGGCGATAGTTGATGAAGTCGTCCGTCGTCGAGACATACCGGCTCAGGCCGTTGTCCGTTCCGACCCAGAGGACTCCGGCCTTGTCCTCGAGCAGGCACCAGACGTAATTATTGCCGAGAGCCCGGGGATTTTCGCGGTCCTCCAGGTAGACCTTGAAATTGTATCCGTCGTACCGGTTGAGGCCGGTTTCGGTGCCGACCCAGAGAAAACCCGTCCGGTCTTGGACGACGCAGTACCCGGTGCTTTGCGAGAGGCCTTCCTCCAGGGAAAAATTCTGACAGCGGAGGCGGTCCTGGGAGGACAAGGGGATCGCCAGGGCGAGGAGCAAGCCGAGTCCAAGGGGCAGCAGTCTCTTCCGCATGCAAAACCTCCAGCCGACGCTTTTATCTTTCGTCAAGCGGCGTTCGGTCCAAGGGCCAATCTTCAGTCCGCGAGACCGTCGACGTTTTCGGTCTTGGCCAGCCGGACGCCGCCGGCCGGCCGGGGCTTGTGAATTTCCGGGGCCTTGATGAAGCGGTTCACGATATCCGTCGTCCGGGCCATTCCCAGCTGTTCGAACAGGTATTGGAATTTCCGTTCCAGATCCGCTCCGATTTCATCCCGGGCTTCTTTCGGCAGTTCCCAGAACCGTTTTTTGAAAGGGCCGACGGCTTTTTTTCTGGTCTTGTAGAAAAATTGGGCGTCGGAGTCCTTGGGTTTGCGCTCTTCGGTCGCGTTCTTTTTAAGCCAGTCGTACATTTCCAGGCGCAGGGACTCCGGCACGGTCGGATGGTCCATGACCAGCGATTGGAAGGCGGTGGCCAGGTGAACTTCACAGGTCCCGGCCTCGACGAACCGGTGGAAGGCCGTGTCGGGCAGCGTGCTGGCGCCGTGCTGGACGGCCCCGCCCATTCCATAGGCCTCCCGGGCCCGGGCGCTGAGCGCCCGAAGCGCGTCGAAATCGATGGCCACCTGGGCCAGCGACCCGTCGGGGAGGACCACGCCGCCGTGCGACGTTCCGGTCTGGATGCTGATCTTGCTGATCCCCGTTTTTTCCCCGCGGGCGGCGTTGTACCCGGCCATGAAGGCGTCGAGGTCCTCGACCGTGCTGTTTTGATGCCCGACTTCGCCGATTTCGCCGCCGACCGAAATCGTCACCCCCGCGGGTTCATGCTCGCGGATGAAGCGGGTGAACGCCGCGCAGAGTTCGAAGTTTATTTTCTGCTGGTCGGAGAGCTTCGGAAGGGAGAGGTCCACGAGCGTGGACGTGTCGATGTCGATGTTGTAGAACCCCGCCGCGACGGCTTCGACAATCAGGTCGCGGATGGCCTGCGTTTCGGCCCCGGGGTCGGCGGCGTACTTTTTCGATCCGGCCTGGAAGTGATCGCCCTGGATGAAGACGGGGCCGCGATATCCTTCCCGGAGGGCGGCCGCGAGAACGGCCGAGACGTACTCGGCCGGGCGCTGGTCCGTGTAAACCATCTCGCTCCGGGCGATTTCGAAAATGAAGGCGCCGCAATCGACCGTCCGGGCGGCTCGGAAAACGGCCCGGGCGGAATCGTAAGCCAGCATCCGCAGGTTCATGGCCGGAACGGTGAAGGCTTTTTCGACCCGGCCGCGGCCCCGGGCGAGGTAAAGGTCGTGGATCGAGGCGGGGCGGACGCCGACGGCCTGGGCCGTTTCCCGGATAAGCCACCGGGCGACAGCCTGGGTTTCCTGATCCCCGAATACGGCTTCTCGGATCAGGCCGTCCATTTTTTCCGGGAGCGTTTTTTCGCTGAGGACGGCGAGGCGGTCCCCGTCGATTTTCACGGATCCTTCCAGATGCTTCGGCAGGAGGTCCCAACCCTGACTGGACATGCGCGGCTCCTTTGGTCTTTTTAATTTTCACGAGAGGTGAAAATCGCGTCCATTATATCAAAACCCTTGGCGATGTGTCCTTCCTGAAAATCGTCATCTTCCCGGCGGCGGAGAAGGGGAAAGGTCGTTGCGCGATTTGATGAATTTTTCCCAGATATCCGGAGGAATGAACAGGGCCAGGAGGACTTCCGGACGCAGACCGTAGTACTCGATGATATACCCGTCTCCGAGTTTTTTTCGGACGGTTTCGGCTTGCTCCGCGGCGGCGACGATCAGGTCGGCCGCGGCGAGTTCCCCGGCCGCCTCCGCCTTATCCCAATATCCGACGTTTTTATATTTCCGGAGGTACCAGGGCAGCGGCCATTGTTCGTAGGGACCGGCCAGGATCTTGATGAAAAGGCCCTTTCCGTCCGGATGAACGGCGGCCAGGTCGTTGACCCGGTCGACAAGTTTCAGAAAATCGGGGCTGGTCTGGGCGTAGGCATAGGGATTTCGGGGGTCGGCCGGATAACGGAAATCGGCCAGGTGACTTTGCCAGGCGAGATGGCCCAGGCCGGCGGCGAGGACCAGAAGGACGACGGCCCGGAGAAGGACCGTTTTCATCGCCCGGAATGCCGCGACCCCTCCGATCCCGGCCAGGATCAGCCAGCCGAGGTAAAAAGGAAGCAGGTTCCAGGGAGTCTTGTACTCGAGGAAGGAATAAACGAGGGTGGTTCCAATCGTGTAAACGACGAAAAAGAGGCCGAGGGACCGGTCGACCGGAAGCGGGTCGACCGTCTCTTGGTCATCGCTTCTTCGGCGGGGGAAGATGACGAAAATCATCCCCGCTAAACCGAGAAGAAGGACGAACATTTCGGTCCAAACGATTCCTCCGGAGATCGAGCCGGCCAGCGTTCCGAGATAATAGAAGAAAGGATGGGCATGGAAGCCCGGGGCGACGCTCCCTTTTTCGAAGTAGATCTTGAACGCGGAGACGGCGTCCTTGACCCCCCCGGGATTCGCGCCGAACGAGGAGAAAAACGCGGCCGCGACCGCGGCCGCGATGACCGCCATGATGACGATGTGGCGGATAAAAATCCGCCTCTGAACCGGCATGTCCGTTTTTGGGACGATGACCTTCTCCCGGACCAGCACCGCCGCCAGGCCCAGGGCTGCGGTAACGAAAACAATCACCGCGGTTTCCTTCGTCGCGGCCATTAGGCCGGCGAAGACCCCCGCGACGGCGTACCATCCTCCGTCCGGCCGGAGGACATACCGCCACAGAGAACCCAGGAAGCCAAGAACGAAAAAGACGAAACACATCTCCTGGATGTAAAACCGGCTGTAATACGTCATTGCCGGAGAAACGGCGATCAGGAGGGCGGCCAGCGCCCGGGCTTCCGTCGCGAGGCCGCGGCCGAACAGAAGAAGGAGAAGAAGGATCGCGCCCCCGAAGAGGGCGGGGACGGTCCGGAGGAGGGCTTCGTCGACGTCGACGAACCTCTGCCGGCCCATCGCTTTCGCCGCCGGCAGCGTCAGAAAATACAGAGCCGGGCCGTGATGGTCATTTTTGTCGTAGATATATTCGCGCTCTTCCAGAAGCGTTCCGAATTTGACCGCCTGATTGGCTTCGTCATGGTGCATCGGCCGTACGGCCAGATCGGTCAACCGGAAATAAAAGGCCGCGGCCAGGGCCGCAAGAAACAGTCCGCCGAACGCGGCTCGTTTCATTTGAGGATTCCGTAGACCTCCGCTTCGACGTAGTGGTTCATGTCGTTCGAGGTGTTGCCGTTCGAATGAAGCCGGAGGTACCGGCCCGGGGTGCCTTTGGGATCGATGAGGCGACCTTCGTTGGTTTCGATGTATTCCTTGTCCCTGCCCGCCCCGAGGCCGAGGGTGTTGTCATGATCGTTGTTGAAGACGGTGACGACGTTGTTCAGGAAATCCTTGTCGTCGGAGATTTGGACGGCGACGTCCCGGTAAACGCGGGCCTGGCTGTGGTAATGCCAGACCAAAATAGCGCTGAGCGCGGCGGTCTTTCCGAGGTCGATCTGGACCCATTGACGGCCGGGGCCGAGTTCCACGAAATATCCGTCCTCGCCGGATTTTTCGCCGTCGACGACGAAGGCCAAGTCCCCGATGACCGGCTGCATGTCGCTCGAGAGCACGGGTTTGCCCGCCGACAAGAGCCGGGTGCCCTTGGGGACCATAAACGGGCCGCGGGATTTTCCGGTGATTGTCTCGAGATTGGCCGTTTTGATGTTGCGGGGCGTGCCGACGAACATCGGCTTCGGCAATTGGAGCTTGAGTTCCTCCTTGTTCGGGTCCTGGGGCGAGGCGGAGGAGAGGACGGGTGAGAGGATGAGCAGGACGGCCGCGACGGCCGCGGCGATAGGGACGAGGTGTTTCATCAGGAACTCCTTCCCCGCTAATATAAGCCGGATAGGAAACGGCTTCAAGTAAGGGAGTCCGAGTTCGTCCTTAAAGAATTCCGGGGTTGAACGTACGGACGTCGCCGTACGAGACGACCAGGCACGCCCAAATATCCGGATGACGGCCGATGAACGCTTCGACGGCGTCAGGCGTCAGGACGAAGAAGGCCGTGGAGAGAGCGTCGGATAATGCGGCCGTCGGCGCGGAGGCCCAGGCCGCGAGATTCCCCCGGGCCGGCCGGCCGGTCCGGCGATCGAGGATGTGTCCGCCCTTGACTTCGGTTCCCGACCCGCTGAGGGCCCGGCCGGAAAGAACGACGCGCGCCGGCGCCCCCGGCCAGCCCGCGCCGATGCCGACCGGCCAGCCGGTCCGCGTCGTCGCCCGCCCCTCCTGATCCGTCCCGGTTTCCGGAAAGGGAGAGCCCACGGCCAGCGTGGTGCTCGTTCCGCCGTGGAGAAGCGCATCCGAAACGGCCCATTCTTGAAGAACCCGCCCGGCCCGGTCCAGGGCGTAGCCCTTGCCAATTCCTCCCAGGTCAAGGTCCAGCCGCGGAATTCCCGTCGGATCTGCGGCCGGTCGACGGATCGCATACTTCCCGGATTCATTGACCAGTTCGAATCCACGGGACGCGGGGGATGGATCCGGATCCCCCGAGTTTTCGGATGGGGCCGCCGCGCGCGCGTTAATGTCGAACGCCCCGCCGGTTTCGACGCGCACGGCTTCCGCGAGAGAAAGACATTCGAGGGTTTCGATTCCGACGGATATTTCCCCGCCCCCGGGCAGGCGGTTGATCCGGGAAATTTCGCTTCCCGGGTCAAACCGGCTGAAAAACCTTTCCAGGCGGTCGATTTCCCGGAACGCCTCCCGGGCGGCTTGCCCGGCGTACTCGGCGTCTGGTCCCGGAATGAAAATTTCAAAAATCGTCGACATCGCTTCGTGCGAAAAACGGGGAACGGCGGGGAAGGACGCGTTCATGCCGACGGCGTTTTTCCCCGGTCCGGAAGGATGCTGTCGAAAAATAGGATCGCGGCGAGAGTGAGGCCCAGGGCGGAAAAGCGGTGGATCATGAGGAGCGCGACCTGGGTGTTGAACGTGAAGACCGGCAGCATGGAGCAGAGGGCGGTCGTCACCTGGACGAAGCCGAGGGAGGCGAACGTCCAGAAGACGATTTTCCGGACGAATTCCTTGGATACGTTCTTGAATATCGGACAGGCGAAGGATTCAAAGGCGGCCGATTCCCGAGGGTCGAAGCGATGGGCGCCCGCCCGGAACATCAAGACGGCGGCCAATCCAACCGCGAAAAGCCCGCCGGCCAGGACATGGGCCAGAAGGGGCAGGCCGGACAATCCCCGGCGGATGAATATCGCGAAAAACAGCCCGCTTGAGGCGAGATAGAGAAACGCGGCCGCTCCCGCGAGAAAAATCCACTTGGTCCAACCCGGGTAATGCGCTTCCCCCCAGCCGTTCCAGAGGTCCCGGGTTTTCCGGAAAAAGGCCGGGGAGGCATTGGTTTTGGCCCACGTTCCGAGCCAGCGGATGTAGGCTCCGGGTTTGAACCGGGGCCTGTTTTCTCCTGATTCGGCCGCGGGAGCGGAGGCCAGATGTCGGATCGCGGTTTGACGGAAAACGAGGCCGGCCAGCGATAAAAGGGCGATGATGATGAACGCGGTCATGGCGGCCTATTTCCTCTTTTCGATCAGGCCGCTCATCCGGCCGGCGGCCAGGACCAGGGCGGCCAGAAGGACCAGCCCGATGACGAACGCGGCGGCCGCCAATAAAATTTTAAAATACGGGCGGCCGAGATAGGACAGGCCGAACAGCCGGTGATAGGCGTTGTTCACGTTCATGAACGTCGCGTTCGTGCGACTGGCGATTTTTTCTGTCAGAAGCGGACCCCGGCCGTCGATCCTGGCGAAGAAAAAGTCCGACGTCGCGCTGTGGCAGTCCGTGCAACCGCCGTTCCATCCGAGAGATTGACGGGCCGGCCGGACCTCGTGGGCCAACGGCCAGGCTACCGGGTCGGCGGCTGCGTTGTCGACGGCTTCGAGGAGGCCCTTCCTGTCGAGACGGAACAACTTTCCGCCCGAAATGTAGACCGGGTTCTTCCGGCCGTCGCGGGCCAGGACTTCGAGAATGCGGGAAACCTGGCTTTCGGTCAGACGACGGTCCGTTCCGATGAGCGAAAGCACCGCGCTTTTCTCGAACTCGGAAAGCATCGGCAGGAGCGAATCGCCCTTGGCCCACATCCATTCCGGTCCGGCCGCGGCGTCTTTTCTCTCTGATTTGTCGAGAGAGCCGTCGATCAACCGGTAGAGGAACCCTTTGAAAAGGAATGTGGGTTCTCCCGGGGCGGCTTCGGTCGACCGGAGGGCTTCCAGGGCGGCTTGAACGGCCGCTTCGGGTTCGCCCGCCGTCTCCGCGTTGGACGGGTCGAAATCGGGAACGAGAGGCGTAATCCCGCCGTTTTCGGCCGAGGCGAAGCGATATCCGGAGGCGGGGGCCGCGGCGTTCGGGCCGGAAGATAGGAGCGTCAGCCCGCCGTCGAGGTTCGGCTCGTAGACCTTTTCGTCCAGAACCAGAACGACCGTCCCTGTCCGTCCGGAGGTGTTTTGCAGGGCGGCGAGAATCCGAACGACGGCCCGGTCCGGGTAAAGAAGATCGCCGGCGGCGGCTTCGACTTCGGCCGGCGCAAGCGGCCGGACCGATTCATTTTCGTCCCCTTTTTCGCGTACGCCCCAATACGCCGGCCACATCATCCGGTGGGGCGCCAATTTGCCGTTGGTGTCGCGCTGGTAGACGGGTTCGACGATCGCCGGGAGGGCGGTCGACCAATCGGCGATGCCGAAAACGCCGAGCCGGTTGGCCCGGGCCGTGCGGACGCGGACCGGTTCATTTTTTGGAAGCGGCCCCGAATGGCAGACGGTGCAGGACAGCCGCGCGAAATGAACTTCC
>CAYSGA010000023.1:0-13746 GCA_964430165.1 uncultured Eubacteriales bacterium | reverse complement strand
GGTAATTCTCCGGCCACGGCGAGCGCGGACCACCCGATGAGGAACCGGATCGGGTTGTTGATCGATTCGGAGATCGAGTCGAGGAAGGGAACGTCCTTGGTCCGGATCGGCCGGACGTTGTACACGACTCCGGCCACGAGAAGCGTCAGAAGGGACAGGAAGAACGTCCGGTCGAAAAGGAGGACCGCCGTCCCCAGGCAGACCGCGATGAGAAGGAGGCCGATGAGGGCGAAGGGAAGCGGCTGGATTTCTCCGCTGACGAGAGGCCGCAGGCGCTTGGTCGGATGATGGACGTCGTAAGGACGGTCGACGATTTCGTTAAGGACGTAATTGGCCGTCGAGATGCCCCAGGTTAGAAGAAAAGCTGCGAGGAGCCTCCAAGAGATTTCCCCTAAGGGGGACGCGGCGGCCGTTTCCCTGTGGAGAAAAACGAAAACGGCGCTGCCCAGAAAAATGGCCGAACTTCGAGGCCACCGTTCCAGGCGCAGGGCCCGCAGGTAGGCGTTCACGACGGTCGATCCTTGACGGCGTAAATTTCAAACGAATCGCCGAGGGATAATTTTATCGGGATCCGGCGAAGAAATGAAGAGGCCCGGCTTCGGGTGAAGAAACCCATCCACTGGAAACGGGAGACGAGATAATGGAGACTGAATGTCCAGGCGTAGCGTCGGTTTTCCAAAATTCGGAACCCGGCTTCCTCGAGGAGAACCCGGAGGCTTTCCTTTGAAAAATAGGCCAGGTGTCCCGGCCGGAGATGCCACCAGCGCCGGCCGGCCAGCCGGGCCGCCCGGCTGTGGATGTCCGGCGTGACGAGACACAGGATGCCGCCAGGGGCCAGGATCGAAAGGGCCTTGCCGACGGCCTCGACCGGGCGGGGCGTATGTTCGATGAAATCGACCATGGTCACGGCCTGAAACGACGCTTCCTCGACGGCAACGTCCTCGAATCCGCCTTTGCGGAGGGCGAGACCGTATTTTTCGGCGGCCCGGCGAACGGCCCAGGCGCTCGGTTCGACGCCGTCGACCCGCCAACCGCGCCGCCGGGCCGCATCGCCCAGGATACCTGTGGCCGCGCCGACGTCGAACAAGGCCCCGTGACCCGGGCGGAGTCGGTCCAGCCGATCCAGGATAGGGACGAAATTCCGGGCCCGTCCTTCGGCTTCCTGGTCATAAAGGGGATCTTCCACCTGGCCGTAAAGCGAGGCGAGGAAATCCGGTGCGGGATACGGATCGGCGAACACGTGACCGCATTTCCCGCAAATTCTCAAATCCCACGTTTTCCCGTACTCGCTGTCCGTGATTTTGACGTGGTCGGAACGGAGTCCGGCGAAATCGAAAGTTCCTTTTTTCCAGAATTTGATATCCGGGCTGCGGCAGACGGGGCATGCTCCGGCGCGAAGGAAGCGGCCGGTCATTTTTTAGAATCCGCCGATTCGAGGGCCCGGGCCACGGCGTTTCGGATATCCGCGGGGGTGAACGGTTTGGTGAGGTAAGCAAACGCGCCCATTTTTACGGATTCCTCGGCCGTTTTGATCGTCGGATATCCGGTGATCATCAGGACCGGGGTCGTGGGGCGGTATCCCCGCAGGGATTTGAGCAAATCAAGCCCGCTCAAGCCGGGCATCATCAAATCGCAAATGATCAGGTCGTACCTGACCGCGGCCGTCCGGAGGAGAGCGTCTTCGCCGGAAAGAACGGTTTCGACCTCGACGGCGTCCCCGGCCAGGACCTGAGCGATGCTTTGGACGACCGATCGCTCGTCGTCGACGATCAGGATCCTCCGTTTTGCGCCGGTCATGGGCCGATTCCTATGTTCCCGATTTCTGCGTCCTGTAACAACTATTGTATCGTAAAGACCGCGCCGCGGCCAGTCCCGTTGCGGACGGCGATCGTCCCACTTGACAGGCCTGCCCGGAAATGATAAATCAGATAGCCGATTGACATAGTAACTTAATAGGAACGTTGATTTTGAAACTGTCGACGAAAGGCGAGTACGCGAGCCGGGCCGTGCTTGAGATTGCCCTGCATTACGGCGAATCGCCTCTTCATATCCGTGATATCTCCAAAGCCCAGGACATTCCGGAACGGTTTCTTGAACAGATTCTTCTCCAGATAAAAAGGGCGGGATATCTGCGCAGCCGGAAGGGCCCCAACGGCGGATATACTCTCGCCAAACCGCCCGAAAAAATTTCCGTCGCGGAAGTCATCCGGGTCATGGACGGGCCCCTTGCTCCGATCGATTGCGTCAGCGTCACCGCCTACGAAGTCTGTCCCCGGGAAAAATCGTGCGGGCTTCGACAGGTTTGGAAAAAGACCCGGGATGCCATTGCGGAAATCCTTGAAAGCACGTCATTTGCCGATGTTGCCGAAATGACGCTAAAAGCGCGAAACGCGAGTCAGGAGAACGGAAAAATTTCCTTACCGAACAAGGATAAATAAAAATTTTATGGATATAATCGACCAATATAATAGACTATATCGATTAATTTTCATGGAGGTCTTCATGTTGAAGTCGATTTTCACGCTCTTGGCCGCCGGCCTGGCCTTGATTCCGGCGGGT
This sequence comes from uncultured Eubacteriales bacterium, assembly GCA_964430165.1. Lineage (GTDB taxonomy): Bacteria > Acidobacteriota > Aminicenantia > Aminicenantales > UBA4085 > JAAZPG01. Next base: position 11,187 of record CAYSGA010000023.1, on the reverse strand, counting down.
TTCGCGGAGGAGGAGAAGGCCGCCCCGCCCGCAATAACGGCGAGCAAAGCTTTCAAGCTCTCGGGGTTTACCCACATTCTCGGAACGGTTCAGAAAACCGGCGTGGATTCCGTGACAGTCCGCCGGGTTCGCTTTTCCCTTGCCGCCGAGATTGTGAAAAACCTTAAGGCGAAGATTCAGGTCGATGCCGTCAAGGCCCCGATCCTGATCGACGCCCAGTTTGACTTCATCTTCTCGGAATTTGCGGCGCTGCGTTTCGGCCAGTTTTACGTGCCGTTCGGCGTCGAAAGCACCACTTCTACCTCGTCCTTGGATATGATCAACCAATCCCTGGCCGTCGAAAAACTGGCGCCCGGCCGGGATACGGGAACCCAGGGTCGCGACATCGGCGCGATCCTAACCGGAAAATATTCCGTTTTTAATTACAATTTCGGATTATTCAACGGGCCCGGGGCCAATAAAGCCGAAACAAACGATCAAAAGGATTTTTCCGGCCGGCTGGGAATCACGCCGTTCGACTTCCTCAGCGTTGGCGCATCGTACTACAAGGGCAAGTACAGCGCGACGACCGGGGTTGCGGCCACCCGCCGCGACAAGAGCGGGATCGACGTCGGCCTCGCCTTCGGCGACGCGTCGCTGAAGGGGGAGTACCTCTGGGCGGTCGACGACAAGACCAATAAAAGCGGGTGGTTCCTTCAAGCCGGATGGTTCGTTCTTCCCAAGAGGGTTCAAGTCCTGGCCAAGGTCGACGCGTTCGATATAAATACGGATATCGCGGACGATGGGACGCATCTTTTTACCGCCGGATTGAATTGGTTTTTCTCCGATAAAAGCAAAATCCAACTGAACTACGAATACCTGAGAAACGAATTGTCCCAGACGGTCAATCAGGCCCTGCTGGTTCAATTCCAAGCCGGTTTTTAATCCAAGGAGATTTCCATGAAACAACTGATGAGCGTGATTCTTCTCGCGGCGTTTGTCCTTTCCGGGTCCATCGTGGGCCTGGCTCAAGCCCCCGCCCCGGAAGGGCGGGTTTCGATTTCGGGCGCCTGGGCCCTCTATCCCATGGTCGTCAAATGGGCCGAGGAATTTCAGAAACTCAATCCCCGGGTGAAAATCGATGTTCAGGCGGGAGGCGCCGGCAAGGGGATTGCCGACGTGATCGCCGAAATGGTTGATTTCGGCATGGTCTCGCGCGACGTTCATCCCATAGAAATGGAAAAGGGGGCGTTGCCGTTTGCCGTTGTAAAAGACGCCGTCGTTCCGATGATCAACGCCAAAAATCCGTATCTTTCCGAAATCCTCCAAAAAGGGCTGACCCGGAAGGCGTTCGTCGACATCTGGGTTAATAAGACCGCGGCAACCTGGGCGGATGTTCTGGGCGGTAAAGCCCCGGCCCCGATTCACATCTTCACCCGGTCGGACGCCTGCGGCGCGGCGGAAACATGGGCCCTTTTCCTCGGCAAGCGGCAGGAGGATCTTTCCGGTGTCGGTGTCTATGGCGATCCGGGATTGGCCGATGCCGTCCGGCGCGACCCCATCGGGATCGGTTTCAACAACGTCAATTTCGCCTATGACCCGAAAACGCTGACTCCGGTCGAGGGCCTGATCGTGGCCCCCATCGATCTCGACGGGAACGGCAAGCTTGACCCCGCCGAACGGTTCTACGGGACTCGCGACGAGCTGACCAAGGCCATCGCCGAAAACAAGTATCCCTCTCCGCCCGCCCGGGACCTCTACATGGTGTCCAAGGGCGTGCCGATCAAGCCGGCGGCGGTCGCCTTCCTTCGCTGGATCCTCAGTGAAGGACAAAAATTCGTTCCCGAGACCGGTTATATCCCGCTGAGCCCCGATAAACTCAAGGCCGGGCTCGAACTGGTCGACAAGTAACGGATGAAACAAAGCTTGGATTTTTAAGATGATGGGCCATTCTCGGAGACGGTAGACGCATGGTCAAACGAATTCTGAAGGATCTCCTGGCCCGGCGGGCGATGTTGCTCTTCACCGTTGTGCCGGGGATCCTTGTCTTTGTGATGCTTTTCGGCCTGTACGACCGGTCACGGAGCATCCTCGCTCTTCATTCCTTTCCCGATCTTCTCTTCGGGTCGTCCTGGTTCCCCTTGAAGGGCCAGTTCGGCTTGTATCCGTTCCTCATGGGGACGTTGTGGGTGACGCTAGCGGCGATGGTCCTGGCCGTCCCGATTTCCCTGCTCAGCGCGATTTACCTTTCCGAATACGCGCCCCGGCGAGTCCGGGAAACCATCAAACCCGTGGTCGATCTTCTGGCCGGAATCCCTTCGGTCGTTTTCGGCGTCTGGGGCGTTCTCATGATCGTTCCCCTCGTGGCGAAAATCGCGCCCGCCTTCGGCGCGTACTCCACCGGCTACTCCGTCCTGGCCGGGGCGATTGTGCTCGCCATCATGGTTTTTCCGACGATCATTCACGTCTCCTTGGAAATCTTTGCCTCGGTGCCCCAGTCCCTCCGCGACGCCTCGCTGTCGCTGGGGGCGACGAAATGGGAGACGGTCAAACATGTCGTTTTGCGCAAGGGACTGGCCGGAATCATCGCTTCCGTGGCCCTCGGATTTTCCCGGGCCTTTGGCGAGACGATGGCCGTGCTCATGGTCGTCGGCAACACCCCGATCGTTCCGAAATCCTTGTTCGACAGCGCCTATCCCTTGCCCGCCCTCCTGGCCAACAATTACGGGGAAATGATGTCCATTCCGTTGTATGACGGGGCCCTGATGCTGGCCGCCCTCGTTCTTCTTCTGATCGTCCTGGTTTTCAACATCGGCGCCCGGGCGGTTTTGATCAAAGCCGAACGAAAGGCGGAGTGATGGGATTTCGGCGGCGGAAAGCGGAAGAATTGTTTTTCAAGGTGTTGATGATCGGCTCGACCGTGATCGTCACGGGAAGTCTTCTGCTCATCATCGGAACAGTCATCGTCAAGGGATTTCCGGCCATGAACCTGGCGATGATCACCCAGACGCCCAAGGGCGGATATTACCTGGGCAAAGAAGGCGGTGTTCTCAACGCCATCGTCGGTTCCCTGGAATTGGCCGGCGGCGCGACCCTTCTGGCCTTCCTGTTCAGCCTGCCGATCGTCCTGTATATCAATCTCTACAAACGGCGGAAATCGCGTTTGGCCGTGTTCACCCGGTTTTCCCTGGATGTCCTCTGGGGAATTCCCTCGATTGTTTACGGCGCCTTCGGTTTTATTTTGATGATGATGGTCGGCCTGCGAACGTCCCTTCTGGCCGGGATCATCGCCGTGGCTCTTCTCGAGCTCCCGATCATGGCCCGGGCGATGGACGAAGTCGTCCGGCTCGTTCCGCAATCGCTCCAGGACGCCTCGGCTTCGCTCGGCGCGACGAGGTTCGAAACCGCCCTCCATGTCATCACTCGCCAATGCCTTCCCGGGATCATCACGGCGATCCTGATCGCCTTCGGTCGCGGCATCGGTGATGCCGCCTCGGTTCTCTACACCGCCGGTTTCTCCGACCGGATCCCGGGAGCCCTCCTCCAGCCCGCGGCGACATTGCCGCTGGCGATTTTTTTCCAACTGGGGACGCCGTACCCGGAGGTTCAGGAGCGGGCTTACGCCTCGGCCGCGATCCTGACGATCATCATCCTCGTGATCAGCCTGCTTTCCCGGTGGTATGGCCGCAAATTCCGGAAAAATTCGGCCATCTAGGTGCAGAACGATGATGAACGTCAGAACGCATATTTCCATCCAGAACCTGAGCGTGACGTTAGACGGGCAAAGAGTCCTCAAGGACGTCTCGGTCGATCTTCCGGACCGCAAGGTCACGGCCATCATCGGACCCTCGGGCTGCGGCAAGACGACCCTGCTTAGGACACTCAACCGCCTGTTGGACGGAGTGGACGGGGTGAAAGTCGAGGGCCAGGTCCTCGTCGACGGGGAAAACATCTACGACCCGAAAATCGAAGTGACGCGGATCCGGAAGAAAATGGGGCTGTTGTCCCAAAAGCCGCAGGTTTTGCCGATGTCGATTTTCGACAACATCGCCTACGGCCCGCGGATCCATGGCGTGCGGGAAAAGGCGAATTTGCGACAAATCGTCGAGCGCCAACTTGCCTCGGCCGGCCTCTGGGATGAGGTTAAAAGCCGCCTCCACGAGCCCGCCTCCCGGCTGTCCGTCGGCCAACAGCAGCGGCTGTGCCTGGCCCGCGGGCTGGCCGTCGAGCCCGAAATCATCCTGGGCGACGAGCCCACGTCCGCCCTCGACCCGCAATCCAGCCGGATCGTCGAACAACGATTGATCGAACTCAAAAACGATTACACGGTTATTGTCGTGACCCACATCCTCCGCCAGGCCCGCCGGATCGCGGATTACATCGTCTTCCTGTACCTGGGGGAGCTCGTCGAACACGGCCCCGCGGCCGACGTTTTCGCCTCGCCGAAAGACCCGAGGATGAAGGCCTACCTGAGCGGCGAGATCTCCTGACGAAAACAAACCGCCGCGATGGGGATTCAAGACGTTTGCGGCGGGTCGTCCGTTTCCATCTCGATCTTTTCGAGAATGAGCTCCATCCCGTGGATGACCTCCAGGTCGGTGGAAGCGCAGGCGGGACAAGCCATGACGAAATCGTCCCGGACGGCTTCACTTCTGCAGGACCGGCAGCGGACGGTGAACGGCGGCTTGACGATAGACAAGACCGCGTTTTCCGCAATCGTCCCCTTTTTATAAGAGTCGAAGGCGGTTTCGAGGATTTCGGGGACGACCCCGGCCAGGGCGCCGACCTGGATTTTCACCCCGGAGATGCGCCGGGCGTTGTGAACCCGGGCCAGGTCGAGAAGCGTCTCGAACATCGAGGCGACCAGCGAAAGCTCATGCACGGGTGACGATCTCCTCCCGGGCCTGAAACAGGAAGGCGATCAGGCCGTCCAGGCCTTCGCCGGTGACGGAGGAAACGACGAAAACCCGGAGCTTCGGGTTGAGGGCGAGCGCCTCGGCCCGGGCCTTTTCGACATCGAAGGGAAGGTACGGCCCGAGGTCGGACTTGGAAAGGACGAGGACGTTCGCGGTGGCGAACGCCTTGGGGTATTTTTTCGGCTTGTCGTCGCCCTCGGGCGTCGAAAGGAGGACGACGCGGAGCCGTTCCCCCAGGTCGTAACCCGCCGGACAGACGAGATTGCCGACGTTTTCGATGAACAGGAAATCGATCTCGGTCGGGATGTCCGGAAGGACTCGGCCAATCATCTTGGCTTCAAGATGGCAGGCCCCGCCGGTGGTGATCTGCCAAGCCGGAACGCCCTTGGCCCGGATCCGGTCGGCGTCCCGCTCGGTTTCGATGTCGCCCTCAATCACGGCGATCCGGGCGCGGCCCCGGAGGCGGTCGGCCAATGCCTCAAGCAAGGTGGTTTTTCCGGCGCCCGGCGAACTCAGAAGGTTAATGGCCAGGATGCCCCGGGATTCGAGCTCCCGGCGGATAGCCGCGGCCGCCTGGGCGTTGGAAAGGAGGATGTCCTGGAGGACGAAAACGTCTTTCTTGTCCATGAGTGTCGCTTCCGCCCTTATTATACAGGGTTCGGGGGATTTTTCAGCGACCTGGTTCAGCGGCTACTCAGGACGAAGAGAAAATAGCTCCCGGTCAGGTAAACAAAACCCAAAGCTACGGCTTCGGCTCCGACCCGGAGGGCCGACTTCGTGCCCGTTCGGTAAACGAGAGCCGTGATGACGATTCCGGTCATTACGAGGGCCGTCAACCCGCTCATCAACCCGGCCGGCGAGACGTAGGCGAGAAGCGCGCCCGGCCGGTACAGGACGTCGCAGAGGGCGATCGTCACCATGTTGAAGAGGTTGCTCCCTAGAAGGTTGCTGATGGCCATGTCCGCCCGGCCGAGGCGAAGAGCTCCGATGGAAACGACGGCCTCCGGGAGGCTCGTTGCCGCCGCTAGGAAAAGGCTCCCGACGAAACTGTCGCCCCAGCCCGTCGCCGCGGCGATTTTTTCCCCGGTCAGCGAGAGCCAGATACCCACGGCCACGATCACGGCCGCCGCGGCCGCGGTTTTCAAAACGAGTCCTCCGATCCGGCCCCTTCCCGCCGTTTCCCCGCCGTCGTCGGTCGCAGCCCGGCTCCGGCGGTCGTACCGGAAGATCAGGCGGACGGCGACGATATAAATCCCGACGAAGATGAAGGAGCTCAACCCCACCCCGAAGATTTCGAAGACGCCCCCGTGCTCGTAGAAAAGGATCAAAGCGGAAACGGTACCGATGAACATCACCCCGAGCCCGGCCGAAAGAACGTGGCCGGGATAGACCTTCTGGAGAAGCGGCCCGGAACGGTGGAGAATGTCGAGGAGGACGATAATGGCCAAATTGAACGTGTTGCTGCCGAGGAGACCGCCGATGGCGAGGTCCGGGCTCCCGACGGCGACGATCGAGGTCGCGCTTACGGCCAGTTCGGGCAGCGACGTCACCGTCGCCAGCAGAATAAACCCGATGAAAGCCCCTCCCACGCCGGTCCTGGTGGCGATACGATCGGCGTAGCGGGACAAGCGGGTTCCGGCCAGAATGATCAGCCCGGCACCGGTGAGAAACTCGACCCAAACCGTCACTTTTTTCTCCTGGAAAACCCCTCGTTTATATCATGGGCCGGGCGCCCGATCAATGCCGCCGGTGTCGGGGCCGGGGAAAAATGATCCGGCCGCCGAAATACGTTGCATTTCCGGAGATGATCCCCTATCATTCGCGGGAAGGGATCCATAACAGCCCGCCGGCGGGGCGGGTGGCCTCCGGAAACACGATGTTCGATCGATTGTTCGGCTGGCTGGGCATTTCTCCCGGGCGGAGAGTCAGCGTCGTCATCCCCGTCTTGAACGAGGAAAAGACCGTCGGCCGGGTTGTCCGGCTGGCGAAAAAAAGCAAGGCCGTCGGTGAAGTGATTGTCGTCGACGACGGGTCCGCGGACAAAACGTTTGCCGAAGCCGAAAAAAACGGGGCGAAGGTGATCAAGAGTTCTGTCCTGGGCAAGGGCTATTCCATGTGGGAGGGATTGGAACTGGCGAAAAACGAGATTGTCGTCTTTATCGACGGCGACATCGGTAATTATGAAGCCGACATCGTCCGGAAGCTGTCCGAACCGGTGATTCGCGACCACTGCGATTTCGTCAAGGCCGCGTTCAGCCGGGAAGCGGGCCGGGTGACGGAACTCGTGGCCAAGCCGCTCTTGAGCATTTTGTTTCCCGAATTGTCCGGTTATTCCCAACCCCTGAGCGGGATGATCGCGGCCAAGAGGGAATTCCTGAGGGGCGTGAAATTTGAGAATGGTTACGGCGTGGATATCGGTATTCTGATCGATGTCCACAACCGGGGCGCCCGCATCATGGAGGTGGATATCGGCCGGATCGACAATAAATCCAAGCCCTGGCAGGCTCTGGGGAAGATGTCCCGGGAAGTTTCGAAGGCGATCTTGAAACGGGCCGAAATTAAAAAGATCCTGAGTCTGGACGAACTCGAGACCATCAACGTCATCCGGGACGAGATGGAAGATTCGATCAACGATTCCATTAAAAAACTACATAAAATGGCTCTCTTCGACATGGACGACACGATCCTGCTGGACCGGTTCATCAACAAGGCGGTCGAGAAATTCAAGCTCCGGGACAAACTCGATGATATCAGGGCGAACAACAGCGAGCCGTACGTCGTCACGAAAATGATCGCCGGCCTCCTCCGGGATGTGAAGTTGGAGGATATCTTCGAAATCGCCGACGGCCTCGGGATCGTGCCCGACGCGGCCGAGGTGATCAAGGTCCTGAAATCCAGGGGGTACCTGGTCGGGATCCTCAGCGACAGTTATGACCTTGTCGCCGATTTCATCCGGAACAAGGTCGGGGCTGATTTCGCCCTGGCCAATCATCTGGAGGTCAAAAACAAGACGATCACCGGGGAGGTGCGGATCCCCTCATTTTTCGTCCGGGGCGATCAAAGCCCCTGCACCCACGCCGTTTGCAAAGTCAACGCCTTGATCCACCTCTCGGAAAAACACGGCGTTAAACTTTCCGATATGATCGCCGTCGGCGATAGCGAGAACGACATCTGCATGGTCAAAACGGCCGGGATCGGGGTTGCTTTTTGCTCGGACAACGGTTTGTTGAACGCCTTCGCCGACAGGGTCATTAAGACCAGGTCCTTCCGGGAGATTTTGGAATTCACGGACTAGCGCGCCGGCGCCCGGCCGTAAAGCTCCTCGCCGAGGGCCAGGACCGAAGCCGTCGTCCCGTCTCCCGGGATTGCCGATCCCGATAACGAGCGTTTTCACCTGGGCGGCATTCGAGCCTCTCCTGGGAAAGAAAACGTAAAAAGTTACCTATTCTTGTAGCCTATTAGACATCCGTACTCAATCGCCTTTTTTTGTTTTGAGGGGGGGCTTGCCTTTTCGCTTGCAATTGGGCTAGAATCGGAGTAGTCGTGCCGTCCAATCGTCCGACAGGAGGAGGAGATATGAAGAAAAAAGGCTTGATTATCCTGGTAATTTGCCTGGCCGTACTCTCGTTCCAGAGCTGCAAATCGAAGCCGGAGCAAACCCTGCTGAAAAACTATTTCAGCGCCAGCTCCATGAACGATGTCGCGACGATGTCGTCGATGGCTTTAGATCCGATGAAAATCGACGCGGTCAGCTGGAAGATCGTTCAGGTCAGCGAGGAAAAAGTCGTTCCGTCCGCGCTGGGAGAGCTGAATCAAAAAGAGATTGACTTGAAGAAGCAGTTCGAGGCGAGCTCCTCTCCCGCGCTCGACGCCCAGGACGCGCTGAATGCGGCCAAGGACGAATACACGGCCGCCCGGACCGCCAGCTCCCGGGCCGCGGCCAAGGCCAAACAGGAAGGTGCTCAGAAAAAATACGATGAAGCGTATGACGCCAACCGGGCCCTGGTGAAAGCTTACAATGACGCCAAGGAAGAGGCCTCCAGGGAAGAGGAAAAGATGGGTTTCTCCCTGGGAGTTAAAGACCTGGCCAACATCCGCGAATTGAAAGGCGACGTCGCCTCCAAGGATATCCAGGTCGAGGTCGAAACCAAGGACGGGGCAACTAAGAATATCAAAATCGTCATGGAAAAGTATACGATGGAGGACGAAGCGGCCGGGCTTGTCCATCGGGGGCGCTGGGTCATTACGAAATTCGAAAACCTCTGATTTCGGCCGTTCTCCCGAACGATACGTTCCCCCTATTCCTTCCGGGATAGGGGGAATCGCGTTTTTCCAGGCACGATTTTCTTGACTCCCCCGACGGATTCGGCTATAAATACTGCTCTCTTTTGCGGGCCGATAGCTCAGCTGGTAGAGCACCGCCCTTTTAAGGCGGGTGTCGCGGGTTCGAATCCCGCTCGGCTCATATCGCTTTGCGCCCCTGTCGTCTAGAGGCCCAGGACACCGCCCTTTCACGGCAGCAACACGGGTTCGAATCCCGTCGGGGGCGGATTTCCTTGGAGGGGAACCCTTTTCTGGATTTCTCTCCGGCCTTGCCTAGCCTCCCCGCATCTTTCCAATTACTCAGGGTCGGCGGGTTTTTCGTCGGTTTCGCCGGCGGCCGGGGCCTGAGAATCTTCCGGCCCTTTCGCCCGTGTTCTCTTCCACAGGGCATAAACGACGACGGCGGGAATCTGGTAGACGGCAAAAATCACCGGCCCGAGGATGATCCAATAGACGTTCATCCGGGGGATGAAAAGGAGAGCAAATCCCGCCACTCCGGCGGCCGACAGCCCGACGGCTGCGCAAATCATAAGAAGGGAGAAGCTTTTGCGCATTTATTCGAAAAAGAAATTATTCTCCTTGAAAACATGGAGACAGGCGTCGACGACGTCTGCGTCATATTGGAGCCCCCGCCCGCGCCTGACTTCATCGAGAGCTTTTTCGATGCCGGGGGAGGGCCGGTAGGGACGGTGCGAGGACATGGCCTCAACGACGTCGGCGACGCTGATGATCCGGGCCTCGAGCAGGATCGCGTCCCCCCCTTGAGATTGTTCGGATATCCCGTTCCGTCCAGGCGCTCGTGATGCTCGTAGACGATTTGGGAGATCGGCCAGGGGAACTCGATGTTTTTAAGAATGTCGAAGCCGACCTGCGAATGCGTGCGGATGATCGACATTTCGATATCGCTCAACTTGCCGGGCTTGCTTAAGATTTCGGCGGGCACGTAGATTTTTCCGATGTCATGGATGTCGGCGGCCATGCGGATGCCTTCGATCCGGGCGGCTTCAAGCCCCATTTCTTCGGCGATGGCGCAGGACAACTTGCTGACCCGGTGTTGATGGCCGGCCGTGTACGGGTCCCTCATTTCGATGGTCAGGCCGATCGCCTGAATGGTTCCGGCCAGGGCTTTTTGATGCCGGAGAAAGCTTTGCCGGAGATCCTCTTCGGATTTCTTCCGGCTCCGGATGTCGCGGAAAATATAGACGGAACCGGTCACTTCCTTTTTTTCGCCGTAGAGCGGAGAAACCGATTGTTCGATGGGAATGGAGGCGCCGTCCCGCATCGTCAAGAGGCCCTCGCTGCCCGCCGCTTCCGGACCCTCCCGGGCCGGGTCCGGCTCGAGCGGGATCTGGATAAAACCGTCCAGCGGTCTTTGGAGGACCTCGGCCTGGCTCCATCCCGTGAGCGATTCGGCCACGCTGTTCATGAACGTGACCCGGCCGCCCTTATCGGTCACGATCACGCCGTCTCCGATGGACCGCAGGATCGTCGACAGCCACCGCTCGCGTTCGCGAAGCTTCTTTTCCATTTGGGCCTTGTAAAAGGCCATTTCGATCGTCGTCTGGAGTTCCCGCTCATCGAACGGCTTGAGGATGTAGCCGAAAGGTTCGGTCACCTTGGCCCGTTGCAGGGTCGCTTCGTCGGCGAAGGCCGTGAGATAAACGACCGGAATGGACAGGGCTTCCCAGATGCGTTGGGCGGCTTCGATCCCGTCGACGCGGCCTTTCAGGACGATGTCCATGAGAATGATGTCGGGCCGAACCTTTTCTGCGACGATGATCGCTTCTTCTCCGGTGGAAACGACCGCCGGGACGGAATATCCGAGGCCGCGAACCATATTCACGATGTCCTTAGCCACGAGGCTTTCGTCTTCAACGATGACGATCTGAAGATTTTTCATGGGCTCAGGCCTGAGCTTTTTTAAGGGTTTCGGCGAGATTTTCCAGCGATTTCTGGAGAAGGGTTTCCG
>CAYSGA010000022.1:0-13799 GCA_964430165.1 uncultured Eubacteriales bacterium | reverse complement strand
GAGTTCGACCTGGATTTCGCTTCCTCCGGCCAGGAAGGCCTTCGGCTCCTCCACGAACGCGCTCCTGACCTCATTCTGAGCGACGTCATGATGCCCGAGATGGACGGACACGAGCTTTGCCGGCGAATCAAGGCGGAGGAATCCCTCAAACATATCCCGGTCCTGCTCGTCACCGCCCGCTCGGCCGCCGAAATGCTGGCCGAAGGGATCAAATCCGGAGCCGATGATTACATCGTCAAACCGTTCAACGCCATCGAGCTCAAATCCCGGATCCGGTCGCATCTGCGGACGCGGCAAATCGAAGCCGAGCTCTCCCTGGCCAACCGCAACCTCAAAATGCGGACCGAGGACCTCGTCGAACGCCAGCGGACGCTTTTCATTTCAATGGTCAAATCTCTCGTCTCCGCCCTCGAAGCGAAGGATTTCTACACGAGGCACCATTCGGCCCGGGTCACCGAATTCTCCCTGAAAATCGCCCGCCACATGGGGTTCGGCGAACGGGAGCTCGACGACCTGGAATTGGCCGGCCTGCTCCACGACGTGGGCAAAATCGGCATTCCCGAAAACATCCTCAACAAACCCGGGCCGCTGACCTCCGGAGAATACAAGGCGATCATGGACCACCCGGTTTTCGGCGAAGGGATCCTGAAGCCGGTCGTTGAGCTGACCCAGATCGCCAAAATCGTCCGCTGCCATCATGAAAAATATGACGGAAGCGGATATCCGGATGGATTGAAAGGTCTGGAGATACCCCTTGGGGCGAGGATCATGACCGTGGCCGACGCTTATGACGCGATCACCTCGAAACGGCCGTATCGCGGAGAGGAATCCCATCATTTCGCCGTCAAGGAAATCATCCGTTGTTCCGGAGCGCAATTCGACCCGGAAGTCATCCAGCATTTCATGGAAGTGGCCAAAACGTTCTCCGGCCAAAACGCCGGGGTCTCGGCGTAATCATTTATCGTCGATCGCCGGTCGTCGGAAACAAATCCTGCGCCCGCGTTCGGCCGGTCTTGATTAAGATCGACCGTCCTGCGCACGCCGGAGTGGACGTTTGTCTCCGGGGACCTGAAGCAGTTCAAGGAAGATTAGGCGTGAGCCCGCTTTGCTCCAGGGCCTTGTTCATCTTGCCGAGGAAAACGTCCTTGGATTCGAATCCCGTCCCGCGCAATTCCTCGATTTCAGTCCCGTCGGGACGGAGGAAGATGAGGGTCGGAACGCCGCGAATGTTGAATTTCCGGTAGAACGCCTTTGCCTTTTCGTCCGCGTTTGACGTCAGATCGGCCTTGAGCATGACGAAATTCCGGGAGGCCGCGACGACCTCCGGCCGGTTGAACGTCATCTTGTCCAGTTCTTTGCAGGGGATGCACCAATCAGCATAGCTGTCGATGAAAACGGGCTTTCCGGCCGCGACCGCTTCGGAAACGGCGCCCTCGCTGTAAGGCCGCCAGGCGATCGCATCGGCGGCCTGGCCGCCCGAAGCCGTGGTTTTCGCGGCGATTGTCTCGCCGACATACTCCTCGACGCCCTGAACGGCAAAGATGAGGGCCAGAACAAGAAAAACGACGCCGGTTAGGACCCGGATGCACGAAAAGGCTTTGCCCGCCGTCCTCGTCGGCTCGATCCAGCCCAGATAAATACCGCCGATGAGCATGATGAGGGCGAGGGAGAACTGATAAAAGAGCGTGTTTGGGAAAAGCGTTTTCAGAAAATAGGCGGCCATCGCGATAAGAATGAATCCGAATATTTTTCGGACCCAGACCATCCAGGCGCCCGACCGGGGAAGCTTGTTCAGGGCGCCGGAGAAGATGCCCAGGATGAGGAACGGAACGCCCAGGCCCAGGGCCAGGACGAAGAACAGGGAGAACCCCAAGAGGACGTCGCCTCGGTTTCCGACGTAGGTGAGAAGCCCCAGGACGAACGGCCCGATACAGGGCGCGGCGACGATCCCGACGGTCAGGCCCATAAGGACCGTGCCGAAATATCCTTTTTGGCTGCCGCCCGCGATCTTGTTGAGGAACGCGGGCAGGCGGAACTCGTAGACGTCGAACATGCTGAGCGACAGGGCGATCAGGACCAGGGCGATCACGACCAGGACGGGAGGATAGGTCAGGGCCGCGCCAAACAGGCCGCCGGTGAGGGCCGCGATCACTCCGAGAATCGAGTACGTGATCGCCATGCCCAGGACGTACAAAACGGCGTGGAGGACCACGCCGCCCTTTTTCCCTTCGGCCTGGCCGCCGAAGTAACTGATCGTGATCGGGATGATCGGGTAGACGCAGGGCGTCAGGGTCAGCCCCAATCCGCCCAGAAAGACGAGGACGAAGATGACCGGGAGCCCCTTCCCTTCAAACGGAGCCTCTTTCCCGGAAGATGGGGTAGGAGGGACGGCCTTTGCGTCCGGCGGAGCGGGCGGAACAATCCCGGACGGAGCGGATTCCGGCCCGGCGCCTTTCGGAAGCGTTTCAGCGGACGCAGGGACCGAAGCGGAAGTCGACAAAGCGCCGGGCTTTTCTTCCGGCTCTTGGATTTGATTTGCGGCCGGAATCGCGGTTTTGGCCTTCTCGGCCACGAGCGGCGCGCTCTGGGATTTGTCGACAGCGGAGGCCGGCGGCGCTTCAGGCCGCCCCGCCTCGACGTTCACAACCTTCGAAAAAGGCGCGTCCCGGGGCGGAAGGCAGGTTTGGTCGTCGCAGGCCTGGTAGCCGACGGTCCCCGCAATCGTCCATTCCGTTCCGGCAAAATCCGCATCCACCATGACGGCGAACGTGACTTTGACGACGCCTTCGAAGACAGACAGCGGACCGTCGAAGAAGTCCAGTTTTCGAATCACCGGCTTGGGAAATTTGGCCCAGCCGTAAGTCACTCCGGGTTGAGCCTTGAAAGCCACGGTCGTGCCGATAAGGTCCTCCCCTGACGGCCGATCGGAGTTGATGTGAAAGGGCGGCCGGATGGTCAATTCCAGGGTCACCGAAACGGTTTGACCGGCCCGGAATATTTCGGCCGGGGGAATGACTTTGACCGAAACGATGTCGTCTTGGGCTTGGCCGAAAGCGGCAAGCGCGCAGGCGGACAGGGCAAGAACGACGACAATCAAACGCTTCATTCGGCAACTCTCCAGGAATTTCGGAATGGAGGGAATTATAACATGATAAATCGGTGCCAGGTTACTCATTCCCCAAAATTCATAAACATTTAATTATGAATGACTTGGGGTCGAAAGAAATCGGGGAATGAGTAACCTGGCACCGATTTCTTGACTTATTGAAGAACGTACGCGATCACCAATCCGGCGACATAAAGAAGCCCGAAATGGAGGTTGTACTTGGCCGTGGCGCCGTCCAGGATGACGAAGTCGAGCGGCGCGAGGGGATGGTGCCGCCGCTTCGCCCTTCGCCATAGCTTCATGGCCTCGGGCAGGGCCGCCCACGTAATCAGGCAGGGCCACGGGAGGGGCGGCCATCCAAAATCCTTCAAGGGAAGCCCGATAAAAACCAGGATTATAATCTGGCTGCTGAAAAGAAGGAATCCATAATAACGGAACGACCCCCTGTCCCCGAGGACCGCGGCAAACGTCCGCACCCGGCATTCCGAATCTGTGGCGATATCCCGCCAGTTGTTGACGTGAAGAATTCCGCTCACCAGCATGGCGAGGGGAACCGTCCAGACGACCGGGAGCCAGGAAAAACTTTTAGTTTGAACGACCCAGGCGCCAAGGCTGCCCAGGATTCCGAAATTCAGGAATACGGCTGCGTCACCGAGGGCATGGACCTTCAACAGCGTATAGCCCGCCCCGATCAAAACTCCGGCCGCGCCGATGATCAGGAGAATCGGGCCGGTCAACCAGGCCAAGCCCAGGCCCAGGATGATGCCCGCGGCAAATAGGACGACGGCTCCCCGGAGCACTTGGCGATCCGTGAGCCAGCCGCGGATGATCGCCCCGCTTGCCGGCGTCACCCGCGTGTCCAGGCCGTGCCGGAAATCGAAGGCGTCACTCAGCATGTTGGCCGCGGAATGAAGGATGATCATCGCCGCCAGCGCCCCGGCGAACCGGAGGATGTCCAGCCGCGCCCCGCCGACAACGACCGCCAGGCCGGTACCGAATATCACCGGCATCATCGAGGCAGGCAGAGCCCAGGGCCGGGCGGCAATCAGCCATTTGCGGCCTAACGAAGGATTTTTTCCTGAGGTACTCACGGGGGCTATTATACCCGAAACTCCCGGACGCGCTCCCTGGACCCGGGGGACGAGGCGTGTTATATTCCCCCCTGAATCGCTCGATTCGTCCACAAGGAGGCCGTCGATGTCCTCAGCCCGTCATCCGCTGGACCGCCGCCAATTCCTGAAAAAAGGACTGTGGAGCGTCGCCGGAGCCGGGGCGCTGGCCGCCGTTCCCGCCGTCCTGAAAGCCGGGACGCAATCATCCCCCGCGCCGGCCTCGAAAGCCGTCGGGGACTTCATCACCCGGCCGCTCGGAAAAACCGGGGTGAAGCTTCCGGTCGTCTCGATGGGCGTGATGAATTCCAACAACGAAAACCTGGTCCAGGCCGCCCTCGACGGAGGGATCGTCCACCTGGACACCGCCCACGGCTACCAACGCGGAACGAACGAAGTCGTGATCGGCAAAGTGCTCAAGGGCCGTCCCCGCGATTCCTATTTCCTCGCGACCAAGGTCCCCGGCGAGCCCCAGGACCGCCGGACCGGCACCTTCACGGAGATGACGAAAGCCGGGCCTTTCCTCGAGAAATTCGACCTGAGTCTCCGGCGCCTCGGCCTGGACTACGTCGACATTCTCTACCTGCACAACGTCACGACCCGGCAGGCCGCCCTGTTTGAACCGCTGATGGGCGCGCTGGAAAAGGTCAAGAAGGAAGGCAAGGCCCGGTTCATCGGGGTCTCGACCCACGGCAATGAGCACGAGGTCGTCCGGGCGGCGATCGAGGCGAAAATCTACGACGTCGTCCTGACCGCCTACAACTTTCGCCAAACGACCCGTCCCGAGCTCGACGCGGCTATCGCCGGCGCGGTCGGCGCCGGAATCGGGATCATCGCCATGAAAACCCAGGCGGGCGCTTTTTGGGACAGGGAAAAGACTCGGCCGATCAACATGAAGGCCGCCCTGAAGTGGGCTCTGGGCAATCCCAACATCACCACGGCCGTTCCCGGCATGACGACCTTCGACCAGCTCACGCTCGATATGCAGGCCATGACCGACATCGTCCTGACCGACGCGGAAAAGGCCGATTTGGAAATCGGCGCCGAGAAGGGCGATCCCGGACTCTACTGCCAGGGGTGCGAGGCCTGTCTCCCCCAATGCCCGAAAAATCTGCCCCTCCCCTCGCTTATGCGAAGCTACATGTACGCCTACGGGTACCGGAACCTCGGGGCCGCCTACGACCTCACTGCCTCCCTCGACGTCGGGCGGAACCCTTGCGCCGACTGCGTCTCATGTTCGGTCAAATGCGCCCTGGGATTCGACGTGCGCGCGCGGGCGACGGACATCGCCCGGATCCAAGCCGCTCCGCCCGAATTGTTCGGATAATCAGGGGACGCGGCCCCTCATTAAAGGCATCGAGGCGTTAATTAGTTTCAGGGGCCGAGGGCCGGTTTTTCCGCAACTGCCGGTCGATTGCATAGACTAACAACCCCATGGCCGTCAGGCCGAGGCCGGCCAGTGATTCCTTCGGCCGGTAGATCAAACCGTAAACCAGAATGTAGACGTGGATCACGAGAAACGCGGCCGGGGTCCAGGGATATCCGACCGTCTTGTAAGGCCGCGGCAGGTCCGGACGCTTTT
The DNA here is from genome assembly GCA_964430165.1 of uncultured Eubacteriales bacterium. GTDB lineage: Bacteria > Acidobacteriota > Aminicenantia > Aminicenantales > UBA4085 > JAAZPG01. The sequence continues at coordinate 8,002 of CAYSGA010000022.1, read as the reverse complement.
TCCGCGTGATCATCACGCCCAGCACCGTCAGGAAGGTGAAGAGGTTCAGGGTGAAACCGATGAAGACGATGACCTGCTCGAAGGTCGAAGTGACGATGTAAAAAACTGACAACAGCCCTTGAACGACAATGGCCAGCGCCGGGATGTCCTTGGCCGTCGTCTTCCCCAGGATCCGGAACAACCGATAATCCTCGCCGATAACCCTGGAAATCCGCGGCCCGGCGATGATCATCGCGCTGATGCTCGATAAGAGAAGGAAGGCGATGATTCCCCCCATCAGGCGGCCGCCCGCGTTTCCAAACACGCGATCGGCAAAAACGTACCCGACCTCCAATTTTCCCGACAGCTCGGCGATCGGAACCGTCCGGAGAAAGACGAAATTCAGGAGGACGTAGAGGGCAATGACGATTAACGTCCCGGAGATCAGGCTCCGCGGAAGATTTCGCTGCGGACGCTCAATTTCGCCGGCGACGTAAGCCGCCGCGTTCCAGCCGGAATAGCTGAACGTCACGAAGAACATCGAAACGGCGAAGGCCGGGCTGAGGATGTCCCGCAGGGCCCGGTTCGTCGGCGCGAACGACAAGCCGGTCGATTTTCCCATCGTCAGGCCGAGAACGATGATCAGGACGATGAAGACGACCTTGAAGATCGTAATGACGTTTTGGAACCGGGCCCCAACGGTTTTATCCAGGCTGTGGACTGCGGTCAGAGCGGCGACAACGCCGATCGCGATCAACGACGATACCGAAAGTCCGAATATTCCACCTGTTTTCCCGGATAGAGCCAGAGCGCTCGTCAGGTAGCGGCCCAGGCCCATCGCCGCGGCCGCGACGGGCGCGGCGAATCCCACGAGGAACGAAACCCAGCCCGCCAGAAAGCCCAAGGCGGGATGGAACATCTCGGTTAAAAAATGATATTCCCCTCCGCTTCGCGGAAACATCACGCCCGCCTCGGAATAGGTCAACGCCCCGAACAGCGCGACCGCTCCCCCCAACAACCAGAGAAACAGAAGGGCCAATCCCGAGGAAAGCTCCGCCGCCTGGAATCCGAGGCTCGTGAAGACGCCCGATCCCACCATATTGGCCACGACCAACGCCGTGGCCGTCGTCAGGCTGAACTTGGCCTTCATTTTTTTACGAGGTAGAGAAGGGAACCCTTGTTTGACCCCCAATGATAGCCCAGATGAAACGGCAGCGGTTTCACCACCGCCGGGTCCGCGTAGGCCGCTTTCAAATCGGGCTGGTCGACGCCCGAAAAATCGGATATCGGGTCGACATAATCGCCGTACAACCGGATGTCCCATTTAGCCGGTGAAAAATGCCGGTAGGGGATCCCGGTATCGTCTTGGAGAATGAATCGGCTCCGGTCCAGGATCAGGTCGCGGACCCGGGAGAATTCCCTGTAGTGCATCAAATAAGACGCGGACTTGATGAAGGTCGTTTCGAACGGCAGCCCGTGGAGATACAGGGAAAAGGGGGTCTCCTTCCGAAACGCGTCGTTGGCGAGATCGCAGGAAATATAGGACATCTCCTGGAGGACGTCCGTTCCCTCGGCGAAGAACGCGACGCAGATCCCGAACGGACGGCGGCGTTTTTTCGGCTCTCCGGGATAGGGGCTCTCCAAAATCAAGCCCTGCTCCGTGATTTCCAGCCGGGTGATCGAGGAAATCACCTTCCCGCTCCGTTTCAGGAAGAAACACAGCAGGGGCAGGATGCCGTCGACCTTGTCTCCGGCGAGCTCCTCGTTCATGTTTTTAGTGATGAAATAGCTCTTTTTAAAAAAATCGTCCAGCGAGACCTGAAGGTCCTGAATATAGCGGGAGGCGTCTCCGGATTTTTCGGCCGTGAATTCGGGCAGCCGACCGACGAATTCCAACCCGAGCAGAAGATACCGGGCCGCCTTCGGAAAGAGAACGACGGCCGTCAAGGCATCCGGCCCGCCGAAGGGATAAAACAGCGTCGTCGTGGCGTCGGCCGCCTCGATGATCTCCGATCCGGCCCAGTCTCTTATCGGCTGCAGCCGTTCGACCTCCATTTTCGCCCAGCTTTTCTCCAGAGCGGCGGCAAACGCCCGGTACTCCGCCGTCTCCTGGAATTCCTTGTAGAGAGAAATCGCGCAGGGACGGCCGGCCAGAAAGGCGGCGACCTCGTCGAAGACCGGATCGACCGGCAGGGCGGATTTCTCCGGGGAGGCGGGGACGGCAATTTCGTCCCCCGTGAAGGAGGAAGCGCCCTCCGCGCCGGCTGATCGGACAAGGACAAAGAGCGCCGATCCGATAACCGTAACAGCGATGGCTTTAACCTTCATCCGGATTTCCCGCGGGCAAATAAAGCGCTATCATAAGGAAATTCGCGGGAAAAAGCGAATCGGAGAGAGGCGGACGTTCAGCCAGCCGCTCCTTTCGGTTTTTTTATGACCACGACGGTTCGATCGTCCTCGGGGTCCGCGCCTCCGGTGAATTCGCGAAGGGCGCAGAAAAGGGCGTCCATGATTTCCCGGGCTGTTCGATCGGCCTCGCGGCGGATCGTTTTAACGATCCGGTCGATTCCGAATTCCTCGCCGGCCGGATCGCGGCTTTCGGAGATGCCGTCGGTATACAGGACGAGGATGTCCCCGGGAGCTATGGAAATCCGGCCCTCCCCGTAATCGCGTCCCGCGAGCATTCCCAGGGCCATGCCCGTCCCCTCAAGGGGCCACTGGACTCCGGACGCTGCCAGGAGAAGAGGGGGATTGTGCCCGGCGTTGACGTAAAGGAACTCCCCGGCGACCGGGTCGAGCTCACCGTAAAAGAACGTGATGAAAACGTTGGGTGCGGAACTTCGAAAAATGAAATCATTGAGTTTCCGGGCGAGTTCGGCGGGACCGACGCCGGGCCGGGCCTCCGACTGGAGGGCCGCCCGAAGAGAAGCCATGAGAAGCGAGGCGCTCACCCCTTTACCGGCGACGTCGGCGATGGTCGTTCCCAGACGGCCGTCCGAAAGCAGGATGAAATCGAAATAATCGCCGCCGACGTGAAGCGACGGCATGGATTCAGCGACGATCTCGAAATCGCCGCAGGACGGAAAATCCTTCGGCAGAAGACCCCTTTGAATTTCCGCGGCCAGGCGCAGTTCCCGCTCCATCCGGTCCCGGGCGAGGCCGTCCTCGACCAGGCGGGCGTTTTCGATTTTGACCGCGGCCAGGTTGGCCATCAGGGTCAACAGCCGGAGGTCGTCGTCGGTGAACGGTTCGCGGCTCGAGACGCGCTCGGCGCAAACGACCCCCAGCGTGTCCTTTTCCGTTTCCAGGGGGACGCACATGGCCGAGTGCAAACCCATGTCGATGACGCTCTGCCGGTCGGCGAAGCGCGGATCCTCGGTCGCGTCCGTCGTCAGGACCGAGAGTTTCCGGGACGCGGCCATTTCGACGAGCCCGCGGCTGATCTGCATCGGCTCGCCCTTCAGTTGGGGGTTGCCGATCCGGACGGCCCGGGGGACGAGTTTTTCCGGGTCGCCCTCCTTGAGGAACAGCGCCCCCCGGTCCATCGGAAGATGGGAGGCGATCAGATCCATGACGTATTCGAGGAGCTCCTGGAGGGGTTTGTGCAGGAGCAGCGCCCGGCTGACCTCGTTGATGACCAGGAGAAGCCGGTCCGCCCGCGGCCCCTGCTTGGCCGAGTCCAGGCTATGGAGTCCGGCGGCATCCGTGCTCCGGCTGACGATGTCCCGGGAGAGAACGGCCGCGCTGACCCGGACGGCGGGATTGGGGGAATCGGTGATTTCGACGGCCGCGGTCCAGGGCCGGTCGAAACAAATCCGGACCGCGCCGATGGAGATTTCGTCGCCCGGGGAAAGGAGGGCGGGCTCGACGAGACGAAGGCCGTTAACCATCGTCCCGTTCTTGCTCCCCGAATCCTCCACGGTCCAACCGCGGGACGTCCTCCGGATCAGGGCGTGATGGCCGGAAATGTAGGCGTCCGGCAAACGGATGTCCGCGTCCACGGCCCGGCCTAAAACGTTCTCGTCCCTTTCGAGGAGAACCGAAAACGGCGGAGCCACCTTGGGATAAACATAGAGCGTCGCCATTTTTCCCTCCTTATCCCAGGGTTTTCAGTATCCGCCGGGCGGACCGGGCTTTCACATCCGCGGGCGCATCCTCCAGAACCGGGAGAACCGCGTCCTTCATCTCTTTCGGGAGAACGGTCTCGAGAAGCTCGAGGGCGTAATCCACAGCCCGTTTCGTGCCTTCCGCGTAATTCTGAAGGGCCCGGCCGATGTCTTCGTGCGGATAGATCAGGCCCAGGAGGAGAAAAATCTGCCGGTATCCGGCAGCAGGAGCGGCCTGTTTTTCTCCGTTTTTCTCCCCGGCCGATCCGGCTTCGGCCGCCCGGCAGGCCGCCCGCACGTAATAAAGGATTTCAGGCCGGATCTCGCGCTCACGGAAATGGATTTCGGCGCAACGCGTCCGGAGTTTGAACAAGGCCTCAATCACGGCTTCGGCAACTTCGGGATCGCGCCGGCGCAATTGACGGACCAGCGTTTCGGCCGCCTTAGGAGTCCCGATGGCGGCCAGGACGCCAGGCACGGCCCGCCGGACCCGAAGGTCCGCCCGGAAGCCCGAGATCCAATCCCGGAGGACGGGCACGGCCCGGTCGCCATAGGCCTCCAGCGTTTCGGCCGCCCGGTCGCTGACCGAGGAGCGGCCGAGATGAGGGACGATGAGGGGCAGCCAATCGCGTTTTCTCAAGCGGGCCGCGCTTTCCAGCGCGTAATGGACGACGCTCGGGGATTCATGTTTTAAAAAACGCGGCAGGTACTCCGTCAGAGGCGCATCGGCGGGCATCAGGCCCAGGGCCTTAGCCAGTTCCATCTGCTCGACTTCGCGGGCGGGCGACGCGGAGGCGGCGACTTCCCCGAACGGCCGGTCCATGACGTTCTGGTAGGAATCGAGGGCCAGCACCTCCCGGACGATGACCTCGAGCGTCTCCCGATCCTCCCCTTCGGCCCATTCCGGGCCGAGCGCCTCGTTATCCGCGTCAAGCAGCGTATCCAGGGCGGAAGCCCGGACCTCGGCCGATTTGTCCGACAGCACTTGCCTCAACTCGGGCGTCAGTTTTTCGGCTTTCAACAGGTCGAATAGGTTGTAAGCGTAAAGAACGGAGCTCCGCTCACGGCTTTCCAAAAGGTCGAGAAGCTGTTTGGCCGTGTCCGCCCGGGCCTGTTCCCGGACGACCCGTTCGGCGTCGGGCCTCGAGGGAACGAGGTTTTCCCGGATCGCCGGCAGATAGCGCCGGCCGATCCGGACGAGGATCAACAGCCAGAGGATGATGATCGCGATCGTTACGAAACTCATCCGGTCCGCTTCGAAGGCCAGGAACACGCCGAATACGACCTGCAGGAGGCTGGCCAGGGCCTCGCCGCTTTTGCTGATGAAAATGTCGATCGTCATCTTGGCCTTGGCTTTGACGTCCTGCGGGACGGGAAGATACAGGAGTTGCTTGATCGCCTGGCTGAACGTATGGGTCAGGCTTTTATCGGCTCCCTTGACGAAAACCGCCCAGGCCGTGATCCCGGCCGCCGGGATGATGAAAACTGCGGCCGAGCCGAAAGCCAGCACGAGCGGCGTCACAAACAACGCCGTCCGCACTCCCAGGGCAAGGATCGCCCGATGGGCGAACACGGAATTCAGGACCCAGGAGAAGACCAGCACGCCGACGGCGAAGGCCGCGAGGAAGTCGGTCCGTTCCGCTTCCAGGGGAAAAGCGGCCTTGACCGCCAAGTTGAATTGGAAATCGATCATCGTCGAGGCGGCCAAAGCGATAACGATCAACGCCGCCAGAAGACGGAGGTAGGGGCTGGCCGCAAGGGTCCGAAACCCATCCCAGTAATCCGGCGGGGAACCCTGCCCGGTTTCTTCCGGGTGCACGGGCGAAATCCGGACCGCTGCCCGGATGCAACCCATCGCCATCAGGTAAAAGACGAGCCCCAGAAGGATCAAGTGACGGGCGGGCAGGTAACGGGAAATAATAATGATAAGCACGGAGCCGAAGATTCCGCCGATAAGGCCGCCGCTTACGAAAAAGCTCACCAGGTGTTTGGCCCGGCGCGGTTTGCAGACGTCCCCGACCACGACCCAGAATTGAGTGACGGTAGCCAGGACAAAAATCTCAAACCAGAACCAGTACAACGCCGGGACGACGCGTCCGCCGATTCCAAAAAGAAACCAGAAGGCGATCGTCCCGACGGCGAAAAACAACCGGCTCCAGGCGATATACGCCCGTCGGCCCAGCGAGCGGATTTTTTTCGTATTCCAGGCGGCGAAGAGGCCGGAGAGGACGGCCGAGAGAAAATACACGAGCGGAAGCGAGCTTTTTGTCAACCCCAAGCCCAAAAACAAGGACGTTTTGGAAACCTTGGAGACGTAGATCGAGGCCATCAGGAAGAAAAAATGGGCAAATAAGAAACCGGCCAGGCGCTCTTCGCCGGGTTGGACGGGGACGATACGGTTGAGGATCGGGCGAAAGCTGCCGTTCATCGGCCGGGCCTCCCGAAAACCCGGGTTAGCCCTTCAGAAAGCTCGCCAGGGCTTTCTCCTCGTTGTCCTGGATATCCAGAACGCGGGTCAGCTGGGTGACTTGAAAGACCAGGAAAAGCCGTTTGGAGATCCCGGCCAATTTAAGCCGGCCGCCGATATTCTGGGTCGAGATGTAACTGGCCAGGATCTCGCCGATCCCGAAGCTGTCGATGAACGGGACTTTGTCGAAATTCAGGAGAAGATCGCGTTTCCCGCCGTCCAGCTGTTCCTTGACGTGCTGATGGACCGAGACGCCGGCCGGGTCCGAACGGCGGATTTCCCCTTCCAGGTCGAAGATCACGACGTTGCCTTGTTCCCGTTTGTTGATGACCATCGGTCTGCCTCGTCTTTTTTCTTTACATTATCGGAAGCCGGAAGGGTTGTCAAACGGGGAAAATGGATCAAGGCCTTCGAAAGCGGGATCAAAAAAGCGCCGGGAGCCCGGTTATTAGCGTAAGGTTTTTCGCAGGGTCAGGACGTTTTCGCCGCCCTCGCGCCGGTAGGTCATTTTGTCGGTGAACGTCCGGGCCAGGTGAATCCCCAGCCCGCCTTTTTCCCTTCCGCTGAGAATTTCGTCCAACGCCGGAGGGGGAACCGCCTGCGGATTGAACGGGATCCCGCGATCCCTGATTTCCACCCGGACCGCCCGCGGTTCGATTCGAAGTACCACCCGGATCTCGCCGGCCCGGTCGGGATACCCGTACCGGACGATGTTGACCAGGATTTCGAAGAGGGCCATTTCGAGGTGGAACAGGTCGTCGTCGGATATCCGTTCGCCCCGGAGACGCTCCTTGAGAAAGACCCGGACCCGGTCGATCTCGCTCATTTCGGCCGGGACCGTCAGGTTCGCAGACTCGGCTTCTTCGGTCATCCTGCCCTCATCGGAGCCCGCCTCGCCGGGCATTATTCTTTATACCACAAACAGCGGCAGGACGTGAGAAGATCGCCTCGACGGACGTTGCGGGGACAATCAAACCCCCGGGATTTTATGCCGGCTGATTAGCAAAAGGGGGTGATGATACTAATGAGGGAATTCTCCCCAGCCGGCCAAGGAGAATCTGTCCGTATTTTAGATCAGCGAAAGATAAAAATCAAGCCGCGAAAGAACGGCGGCGGCGGGAATGTCCCGGACGTCCGCGGCGGAAATCAGGTCGATCTTCCCGCCGGGACGCCAAGCCCGGGCGAATTCCGTCCGAAAGACCGCCAGCCCCGGCGCGCCGAGGGTGGCGGCCAGGTGCGTCACTCCCGAATCATTTCCCAAATAAAACGAAGCCTCGGAGAGAAGCGCGGCCAGGTCTAAAAGTGGCGGTCGGTCGAGGAGAATCCACCCGGAAGGAAGGGAGGATTCGGCCCACTCGGCCTTCAAGGAAGATTCGGCTTCGCCCAATACGACTGCGCCGGAGAGATCGGCCGCCGCGAGCGTTCGAACGATGTTCCGAAAACGTTCGCC
>CAYSGA010000021.1:0-14148 GCA_964430165.1 uncultured Eubacteriales bacterium | reverse complement strand
ACCGTGCCCAAAGCAAAGGCGATCACGCCGAATTCGATCGTGTTCGTGTCGAAAAAAAACAGGGCCGAGCAGGAAACCGCGCCAAGAATCGTGAATCCCTTCATGAACGCCTTGCGAAGGCCGGTATAGTCGGCGATGGAGGATAAAAAAGGCGAAAGGAAGGCAACGAGGAGGTAGGCGGCGGCGATGGCCCAGGAATAGAGGACTGTGTTAATGACCGGGAGGCCGAAGAAATGGACGGTGAAATCGTTGCCGTTTCTGGTGATCTGGTTGTAATAGATTGGGAAGATGGCCGAGGAGATCGTCAGCTGGTAGACCGAGTTGGCCCAATCATACCTGACCCAGCCTTTGATCGTGCGCTTGTCGTCCTGAAGAATGGGTTGACGGGCGGCGGGTCGTGGGCTCACGGTTCCTCTTTTCGGAGCGAATATAAAAGCGCCTATTTATAATGAAACTCCAGGAGAAATGCAACTGGCTTCCCCTGGCATTCTCCGACGGAGGATGCTAAAATCCGGAACATGACCATGGCCGATAAAATCCGAAACCGGGCCCGCCTTTTTCGTTTCATCCTCATTCTCGTCCTGACCGCGCCGGAATTCACGGCCGCCCAGAACCCTGCCCAGGAAAAGGACCTTCTCCTGCGGCACCGGGAATGGCTCAAGATAACGGCCACCTTCATCCTTCCCCCCGAACGGGACGCCTTCCTGACCCTGTCGAACGAACGCGACCGGGACATGTTCATGGAGGCCTTCTGGAAGCAGAGGGACCCGACCCCGGAATCGCCCGTGAACCAATTCAAGGAAGAGACGGAAAAACGCTTCAGGTATGTCAACGAGTCCTTCGGCCGGGAGACTTCCCGCGAAGGATGGCAGACCGACCGCGGCCGGATCTACATGATTCTCGGCCCCCCCAAGAGCACGGACAACTACGAGGGGACATCCGGGCTCCACCCGGCCGTGGTCTGGCATTATTTCGGGGACCCCCTCAAGAAGCTTCCGCCGGCCTTCGACCTGATCTTCTTCCGACGGGGAGGGGGCGGCGATTTCAAGCTTTACGACCCGATCTCCGACGGACCGGTCAGCCTCCTGGTCGATACGCGACAATTCAACCGGTCCGATGCGGTGGAGGTCTACAGGAAGATCAGTGATCTCGCGCCCTCCCTCGCCCGGGCTTCTCTGTCCATCATCCCCAACCAAACCCCCTACAATTACCAGCCCACGCCCCAAAACACGATGATCCTCGCGGATATCGTCGAGTCGTCGAAGAAGGGCATCCATACGTCATACGTCGCTAATTTCCTGAATTATCGGGGGATCGTCGGCCCGGAATACCTGCCGAATTACATCGATAGCGATGCCGCCCTGAGCGTCGTCCACGACGGGATCCGGGACCTGAATTTTCTTTATTTTTCCATATTGCCTCGGCGGGCTTCCATCGATTACTATGAGCCCAAGGATCAGTACTACTGCAATTTCAAACTCAGCGTCAGCCTGCGGCGGGACAATAAGGTCGTTTTCCAGTATTCGCGGGATTATCCCTTCTTTTTCCCTTTAGACCTGGTCGAAAACATCCGGACGAACGGGCTCGCCGTCCAGGACCTCCTCCCCGTCGCCGAGGGCAAATTCAAGCTGACCGTCCTCCTGCAGAACTCCGTCGGAAAGGAATTCTCGCTCTTCGAAAAGAACATCGAGGTTCCGGCCGGCGCCGGCCCCGTCAGGATGACCGACCCCGTCATCGGTTATGGGTTCCAGGACGCGCCGGCCGCGGATTTCGTTCCGTATAAGTTCCTCGGGCGCCAAATCCTGTCGGACCCCAGGGGCACGATCAACGCCGCCGACAAGCTGGCCTACGCCCTGGGAATCATCCGTCTTCCCCAGGAACTCTGGTCCGGCGGGACGGTCGAAATCGCGGCCGTGGGATCCCAGTCCGGGGGAAAACCCGTCCCGATCCGGACGGTCAAACTAGCCGACTTTCCGTATGCCCCGACGATGACGATCGCCGACGAGGTTTCCGCCGCGAACCTCCGGCCCGAGTACTACGAGTTGACCTTCACCCTGAAAGACGCTGCGGGCCAGGTCCTCGACACGAGCTCCGCCAACTTCATCCTGTCGCCGGCGGCCGTGGTTCCCCACGCCGTGACCATCAACATGGCCATGTCGGAAGAAAAAGCCTATCTCTATGATTACGGCGTGGCCGTTCAGTACGACCAGGCCGGCGACCTGGAGAAGGCCGAAACGGCCTTTCGGAAGGCCCGCGACCGGAAGCCGGACTACGAGGAAGGGATCATCCAATACGCGAATCTCCTCGCCCGGACCGGAAAATCCGCCGAGGCCCTGGAGGTCATCGCGCCGTTCGCGTCCTCGGAAAACTACCGCTTCGATTATTTCCTGATCAAGGGCACCGCCCTCAAGGATACGGGCGAGTACGACGCGGCCATTCAGAGCCTTCTCGAGGCGAAAAAAATCTTCAGCGGCGACACCCGGATTCTCAACGACCTGGGCTTCTGCTTTTACAAGACCGGAAGGAAGGCCGAGGCCGTTGACGCTCTCAACGCCTCCCTCCGCCTCGCCCCCGGTCAAAACGAGATCCGGGCCCTGCTGGACCGGGTCGAGATAGAGTTGAAGGAGAATCCGCGGCCCGGCCTTTATTGACATCCCCTCGGGGCATGGGATATATCTTCCGCTTCGCTGAAAGCAAGCCCGGGACCGCTCGACGACGGAAGGAGCCGCGGCATGACCTTTCAAATCGTCCTCATTCTGCTCGTGATGATCGGCGCATACGCCGCCGCCCATCTGAAAAAGCTTCCGGTGGAGATTTGTATTTTCCTCTCCGCCGTGGCCGGCGGAATCGCCGGCGCCCTGGCCAAAACTCCACCCATCCTGGAGCTGCCCCGGCACCTCGTCGAGGGCGCGTTCCCCTACCTCGACGTGATGCTGGTTTTCTCGACGGCCACGATCTTCATGGCCGTCGTCGGGGAGTCGGGCGGGGTCGCCTACGTCGTCCGGGGCACGATCCGGCTTTTTTACAACTACCGGGTGCTGGCCCTGCTCGTCCTGATGATCATCGTCCTGATCCCCGGGGCGCTCACGGGCGCGGGGTCCGTCTCGTTGCTGGTCGTCGGGGCCCCGGTGGCTCTGGCCATGAAGCACCTCGGCGTCGCCGAGCGCCGGATCGCGGCCATTCTGTTCATCATCGCCGGGTTGTCGGCGGTCGCCCCGCCGGTCAACATCTGGGCGATGATGCTCTGCGCCGGGACGGCCATCCCCTACGTCGGGTTCACCTACATTCTGGGGATCCCCGTCCTCATCCTCGGGACGTTCACGATGCTGACCCTGGGGCTGAAACGGGAGGGCAAAGTCGACAAACAAGCCGCCCTAGCCGCCCTGCCCGAAGTCCCCAAGGGGATGACCGGGTGGCGGGTGCTTCTCCCGTTCCTGGTCTTTTTCGGGTTCATCGCCGTCTCCCGGATCTGGCCGTTCGGGACGCCGGTCATCGGCCTGCCGCTTCAATTCACGGCCGCAGCCGCGGCCGCCCTCCTCGTCAGCCCGAAAAAGATCGACTTTCTGGCCCTGTCCCGGAGGACGATGACCCGGCTGCTGCCGCTGCTCGCGACCACGGCCGCCGTAGGAATGCTCCAGCAGGTTATGACCGCCTCCGGGGTGCGGGGGCTTCTCTCCTTCGCGGTCATCAGCACCCCGCTCATCCTCCTATACATCCTTCTAGCCGTCATCATCCCGTTTTCCGAGGGCATCCTGACCTACGGCGGGGCGGTGATCCTGGGCATCCCCCTGATCTGGTTTCTGGATTCCATCGGCCTGCACGCTACGGTCGTCATCGCCGGCCTGAGCTTCCTCTGGGCCCTGGGCGACGGACTTCCCCCGACGGCCCTGATCGGACGCATGAGCATGATGGTCTCGGGCTACAAGGGCTCGTACGGGTCGTTTCTGAAGCAGACCTGGCTGCCGTGGCTGGTGATCACGGTCGTCGGCGTCCTGATGGTCGTCTTCAGCGCCAAGCTCGAATTCCTGGTCCGTTGGAGCATGTGAGGAGGCCGCCATGAACATCATCATGATTTTTTATTACCTCATCACCGCCTTTCTCGTCTTCATCCTCGGCGGAAATTTCATCCGGGAGAAAAAGAGCGTCCCGGACCTGATCCTCACCCTCCTCGTCCTGACGCCTCTCATCCTCCGCCTCCTCAGGGTGAAATAGGGGAATCGCCGTGAAAAACGAAAAACGAGTCAAAATCGTCCTGGGAATCCTCTTCGCCGCCCTTCTCGTCACGGGCGGCCTGCCGCTCCACAAGCACCGCCGGTTCCGCACCCCGGTCGTCGCCGGGCCCGGCGTCACCCGGGTCATCCGCCTGAGCGAGTATCTCCCCTCGCTCAAGGGAACATCCGCCGACACGAACGTTTACGTCCTCGAAGGAAAGGAGCCGGGGGGAAAGGCCCTGGTCATGGCCGGAACCCACCCCAACGAGCCCGCCGGGGCGTTGGCCGCGATCATCCTCATCGAGAACGCGACCATCGAGAAGGGGACGCTGTACGTCATCCCGACGTTCAACGTCAGCGCAAGCCGCGAAACCAAACCCGGCGACGGCTATCCCCTGTATTTCAACATCCCGACGCCGTGGGGGGAGAAACGGTTCCGCATTGGCAATAGGGACGCCTCCCCGCTCGACCAGTGGCCCGACCCGGACGTCTACGTCCATTTCCCCGAGAAACAGCTCCTCTCGTACCTGGACGTCCGGAACACCAACCGGACCTGGCCGGGCCGTCCGAACGGGCTGCTGATGGAACGGGTGACGTTCGCGACGATGGAGCTGATCCGAAAAAACGACGTTGGCGTGGCCGTCGACATGCACGGCGCCGAAACGATGTTCCCGGTCACCAACTGCATCGTCGCTCCGGAAAAATCGGCCAAAATCGCCACTATCGTCTCGATGACGGTCAAGGCCATAGAGGGCTTCGATAACCACGTCGAGCCCTCGCCGGAGAATTTCCGCGGCCTGTCCCATCGGGAAATCGGCGATTACAGCGACGCCTACCCGTTCCTGCTCGAAGCCCCGATCCCCTTCCTCGACCAGCCGACCGGTCCGAAAACCGAGAAGCTCATGCTGGACGGCAAGGACCCGTTCCTCCTGAGCCTGGCCAAAAAAAAGAGGCTGTTCGTCCCCTACGACGAAAGCGGCTGGCCGATGGACAAGCGGGTCGGACAGCACATGTCCGTCTTCCTGGAAATCCTCCGGCAGTATTCCAAGAAATTCCCCGAGAAGGCGATTCGAATGAGCGGCGTTCCCCGTTACGCGGAAATCGTTAAAAACGGCTCCGGTTTTTACTTCCATGATCCGGCCCAGGCCGCCCCCAAGTCCGTCTATGAAGAATAAAGGAAAAAGGACCATGACATTCAAAATCCACCGGCCGGTCGTCGTCCTGCTGGCCGCCGTCGCCCTCGCCGGCGTCGGCCTGTTCGTCTTTTCCGAGAAGGAGAACCCGAACCTCGACCTGACCCTCGGGCCCCACAACGAGGCCTGCACCGTCATCATGATCGGCAAGGCCGCTTCGGCCGACGGTTCGACCATGACCACCCACACCTGCGACTGCGGGGTTTGCGATTGGACCTTCGGGCACGTTCCGGCGGCCGACCACAAGCCCGGCTCGATCCGCAAAATCTATCACCTCAACCAGTACAAGACCTGGAAGGAAGGGACCAAGTGGACGTACGCCCTTTCCCTGGGCGACACGGGCTTCACCATTCCCCAGGTCTCCCACACCTACGCCTATCATCACGGCATGTTCGGGTACATGAACGAAAACCAGGTCGCCATCTCCGAGTCGACCCTCGGAACGGTTTCCAAGCTGGTCAACGCCACCCCCTCGGCCCGGCTCGACCTGACGATGCTCTCGCTCCTCGGGATGGAACGGTCCCGGACAGCCCAGGAATGCGTCGAAATCATGGGCGCCCTGGCCGAAAAACACGGCTACGGGTTCAACGACGACGGCGAGATGTTCGCCGTATCCGACCCGAACGAAGTCTGGATATTCGAAATCATGCCGGCCGGCCCCTTGTGGGCGCCCGCAACCGGCAAACCCGGAGCGGTCTGGTGCGCCCAGCGGGTCCCCGACGACCACGTCTCGGTCTGCCCCAACGAATCGCGCATCGGCGACGTCAACCTGGCGGACAAGGACAATTTCCTCGGCTCGGCCCACATGGTCTCGTTCGCCGTGGAACAGAAGCTCTATGATCCCGCCTCGGGAAAACCGTTCAGCTGGAAACGGGCGTATTCCCCGGCCGAGGGAAGCGCGGTAAGCACGGGCGGGCGGCGCTCGCGGATGTGGCGCTTTTTCGACCTCGTCGCGCCGTCCCTGAAACTCGACCCCAGCACGCCCGACATGGACCTGCCGTTCTCGGTCAAGCCGGACAAGAAAATCTCCCTTCAGGACGTCATGAACCTGACCCGGGACAAGAGCTACGGCTCGATCTTCGACCCGGTTTCCGGCATCCGAGGCGGCCCATTCAAGAATCCCAACTATTATTCCAACACCCGGAAAATTTCGGTGGCCAACGCCGAATACACGAGCCTGGTCCAGTGCCGGAGCGGGCTGCCCAATCCCATCGGCGGGATCCTCTGGGTGGCCTTCGGGTCCCAGGACACATCCTGTTACATCCCCCTCTACGCCGGGATGACGGCCGTCCCGAAATCGTTCACGATCGGCGACCATTTCGAACTCAACCGGAGTTCCGCCCGCTGGGCCTTCGACTACGTCGATTTTCACACCCAGGTGGTCTATAACCAGGCGATCCAGGACGTTCAAAAAGTCCAGCTCGAGTACGAAGGGGCCGCGGTCCAGGCTATTCCGGAGATCGACAAAAAGGCCCTGGAGCTGTATGCCAAAAGCCCGGCCAAGGCGGCCGAATACCTGACCAAGACCTGCCTGACCCAGGCTGATCGAATCGTCGCCGCCTGGTGGGACCTCGGCGATAAGCTCTTGGTCAAATACAACCATTTCGGCTTATACGACCCGGACAAGCGGATCCGGGACCGGAGCATCCAGCTTTACGACCAAACCTGGCAGAAGGCCGTGAAAATGGTCGACACGTGGATCGAAAAATAGAATAATAAATCATCGGATTCAAGAAGGAGATCTGCCATGAAGAAAATTCTCATCGTCGTCCTCGCTCTCGCGGGGTTGTCCGTGATGGTTTCCGCCGAGGGCGGAACCTTCAAGGCGACTTTGCCCGTGTTCACCACCTCGGCCGGACAAAGCAACGACGCCAACACCGTCAACATCGTCATGGAGGAGGCGGGCGTTCTCTACGATTATTGCGACGTCCCAACCGTCGAGCTTTTCCGGGCCGGCGTCGGCCTGGCCGGCAAGACGTCGGGGCCGGGATTCCACGTCGAGTGCACGACCGACACGACCAAGTTCCCCAAGGGGACGCCGTTTAAAACCGTCCTCTTCGCCATCGGCGCTAGTCTCAAGGGCATGGGCGCCTCAGGCCTGACCATCGACGCCGAAGAGACCCGGGTCAAATCGCTCATCGAATATTGCCGGACAAACAAGATTCTCGTCGTCGCCGTCCATGTCGGCGGCGAGGCCACCCGCGGTCCCGCGGGCAGCGATAACGAACGGATGATCGACGCCGTCGCCCCGTCTGCCGACGTCATCATCATCACTAAGGATTCGAACAAGGACGGCCGGTTCACCAAAATTTCCGAAAAAACCAAAGCCCCCCTCATCCAGATCGATTACGCCCTGGGACTCGTCGATATCATGAAAAACGCCTTCGGGTCCTGAGCCGCCGTCACCCGGCCGGTTTGCCGTCGATGCCGATGACGACCTTGTTCACGGTGAGCGGCGAACCCGCGCGGGCGACCGCGTCTTGGACGAGACGGACCAAGCCCGAGCAGCACGGCACGGTCATGATCGCGACGGTCAGGGAGCGCAAATCGTTCATCTTAATGATCTCGGCGATCTTCGCTGTATAATTCGACGTGTCGTCGAGTTTCGGGCAGGCGATGATGAGCTTTTTCCCCTCGAGCAAATCCGGATGAAAGCTTCCCAGAGCGAACGCCGTGCAATCGGCGGCGATCAGCAAATCGGCGTTTTGAAAATACGGCGCGAACGGGGAAACCAAATGAAGCTGGATCGGCCATTGGGTCAATTCCGACCGGCCGGAAACCGTTCCATGCACTTGTCCGGCAGCGTCTTTTCCCCGCGTCTTCAGGACGTGCTGATATGTTTGTTTCGGGTCAAACGCATCGCCTTCGCGCTCGATGATTTTCAGGGCCCCGGTCGGACAGACGTCCAGGCAGGCGCCCATCCCGTCGCAATACAGCTCCCGGACGAGGACGGCTTTATTCTCGGCATCCAGGGCCAGCGCCCCCTCCAAGCAGGCCGTCGTGCACAACCCGCAGCCGTCGCAGAGGTCCCGTTCGATTTCGATGATTTTCCGTTTGGCCATTTTTTCCCCTATCATCAGAAGCCGTACATCTTCAAGAGCCCTTATCTTAGCCGCTTTTCATCCGCGTTTCCATCACCTTGGGATCGAGCCAAGCCCCGCCAGTCAAAGCGGAAGGATAAGAACCTTGTTCCCCCGCCATTTCAGGAACTTCAGGAAATCGGCGGTGGAGACGGTCAGGGTGGCCGTGTTGACGTTGGGGTGAAAATTGACGGATTCCGCCCGGGTCAAGTCCTCGTCCAGGACGACGATGACCTCGTGTTTTTCGTCACATAGAAGGCCGAACGGCGAGACTTCGCCCGGATGAAGTCCGAGAAAACGCCGCATCCGTTCGTCGGAGGCGAAACTCAGCCGGCTGTCGTCCAGGGTTTTGGACAGGGCCAGGAGGTCGATCGGTTTGAGATGCCCGGCCACGATCAAGTAATGGCGTTTTCCCGGCTTGTTCCGGACGAACAGGTTCTTGCAATGAGCCCCGGGGATCTCCTTCCAGTATTCCACCGCCTGGGCGACCGTGAAGGCCGGAGGATGTTCGTGGCAGGCATAGGGGATTCCGAGTCCGTCCAGAGCCTCGTATACCCGCCGCTCACGTTCTTCCACGGCTCAGGGAACCTTTTAGGCTCGGCCCGCGTATTGTCTAATGGAGGAGGAGATTCGGATGAAATTTTTGCTTTGGCTCATTTTATTCATCTTGTGTTGGCCGCTGGCCCTTTTAGCCGTCATTCTCTATCCTCTCGTCTGGCTTCTCCTTCTCCCCTTCCGGCTCGTCGGCATCACGGTTAGCGCCGTCCTCGATCTTTTTAAAGCCGTCATCACGCTTCCGGCCCGGCTCCTTCACGGATCCCTTTAATTCTTCCACCTTAGACTTTCCAAAACGCGGGGGACGCAAACCGCTTCCAGAGCGTCTTGGGAAAAACGAGGAGGACGGGCAGAACGAAAATCCCGAACTCGAGGGCCAGAACCCCCAGGTTCCGGAGGGAGGCCGTTTCTTTCCACGATCCCCGTTGCAGATAGGGAAACCAGGGCAGGTTGAAGAAGGCGTCGGACAGCGGGTAAAAAAGACGGATGCCGATCGGCGGCAACGTGTCGACGACGATCACGTCGGCGGCCAGGTGGGAAAGGCCGGTCAGAACAAGCCCCGCCCGACTTTTCCCATCGGCCAGCAGGAACATGAACCCCAGGGAGACGACCAGGACGAAGAGAAGGTTGTGGGTGAAATACTGGTGAAGAAAAAGGGCGTGACCCTTGAAGATCGCGTGGAGCAAAAAATCGACGTCGGCCGCGTTGGCGACCAGAACGTAAAGCAAAAGCGTTCCGATGGTTTTCTTCCGGTCAAACAGGCGCCAACCGAGAAGTCCGAGGCCCGCGTGGGCGACCGGGCTCATGCGCCTGCCTCCCGCCCCCTTTGGGACGGCCGGCATAGATCACGGGGAGTTTCCATAGTCTCGCGTGTATTGTACGGAATTGCCGGGGCGAAAAAAAGGGGGAAAAGGGATATAATGCGGGCCGGGAAAGGAGGCCGCGTTTTCCTCGTCGAGTTCATCATTTGGAGACCGGCCGGGACGATGGTCTTCTTCCTCTTGACCCTGATGTCGTTGTTTGACGTCGTGGCCGGCTTCTCGATCACGATCAAGACCGCCCGGCGGGATTTCGCCCTGGATCGGGATTCCAATATCGTTTCCCCGACGGGCAGCTGATCCGGATCGATTATTTCCGGTACTGGGAGATAAACTCCTCGACTTCCGGGATGCCGCCCTGGAAGATGAGGTAGCCGTTGGAGGGCTCCCGTTCGGTGATCTCCCCGGCGATGGGCGTCAGCATGATCTTCTGCACCTCGGCCAAGTCGTTCGTCTGGCCGAGGGTCCAGGCGAGTTTGACATAGGCCACTTCCGGCAGCATGTTGGCCGCCGGAACAACGCCCAACTCCATCATGTCCCGCCCGGTGTCGTAGACGTACATCTGGACGTAGCCCCAGAGCGTCTGGACGGTCATATAGACGGCGACGTTTTTGTCCCGGGCCCGCTTCAGAGCCGGATAAAGCGGCTTGTTGACGTGTCCCAGCCCCGTCCCGGCGATGACGATCCCCCGGTAGCCGTTATCGATCAAGGAATCGATGATGTCCGGCTTCATGTTGGGATAGTAATAGACGATCGCGACCTTTTCCTCGAAGGCGGTATTGACGACGACGTTCTTGTCCGAACGGCGGCGCTTGTAATCCTGCCGCAGCAGCGTGATCTTTTCCCGGCTGACCATCGCGATTGGGATGTCTCCGATCGTCCGGAAAGTCGACCGGTAGCTGGAATGCATCTTCCGGACCCGGGTCCCCCGGTGGAGGAGGCCGTAGATGTCCGAAGTCGGGCCGAACATGCAGACCATGACCTCGGCGATGTCGCCCTCGGCCGCTGTCTTGACGCTGTGCATCAGGTTCAGGGCCGCGTCGGAGGACGGCCGGTCGGACGACCGCTGGGAGCCAACCATGACGATCGGCACCGGTGAGTTCTGAACCATGAACGAGAGGATGGCCGAGGTGTGGTGCATCGTGTCCGTGCCGTGGCCGATGACGATGCCCTGGACGCCCTTCTCGATCTCCCGGGCGATGGCCTGGGCCGTGCCGATATATTGCTCCGGGCCCATGTTTTCGCTGAAGACCCCATAGATTTTTTCCGTTTCGAGGTTGCAGATGTCGGCCAGCTCGGGGACGGAGCCGTAGAGTTCCCCCGGCGAAAAGGCCGGAATGACCGCGCCGGTCCGGTAATCCAGGCGGCTGGCGATCGTCCCGCCCGTCCCCAGCAGCTTCACCCGGGGCTTTTTCGGGTCGTAGGGGAATTCCTTCTCCGGGATTTTGTAATGGGCTTCCTTCCGGCCCAGGATCTCGACGGCCTGGATTCGGTCGACCGCGACGCCGATGTTGTATCCCGAGCGGAGCTTCAAGACCACGTGGAGCGGGTCGGCCGTTTCCGACCGGGGAAGAACGATGCCGATATACGACCCGTCGGCCGTGACGATTTTCGCCTCGCTCCAAACCGGCGCCTGGAAGCTCCGGAGGACCTCGAGGGCCCGCCCCCGGTAGCCTTTATACTCGTTGTTGTTGAGATCGTTCATGCGTCGACCTTTCCCAGCTGGGCGGCCATGAACCGGGAGGCCTCGGCCCCGTCGATCCGACCGCGCCACTCCGCCATCAGCAATCCCATCGCCCGCCGCATCCGGCGCGGCGCATTCTTGAAACGGCGGCCCCGGAGGCTTTCGGCGATCCGGAGGGTTTCGGCAGCCGGGTTGCCGTTTCCCCCAAGCGAGGGGAGAAGGTCCCGAACGGGCCGATTTTGGGTCAGGCAGGATTCGAGAAGCGGCAGGACGCCTTCTCGGTAAAGGCACTTCTCCTTCAAGGCCTTGAAAATCTCCTCAAACGCCGGGGCATCCCCCGGGAGCGGAGGCAAGCCTTTCCGCCTCAAGCGTTTGGGATACTGGATGAGAATCACCGCGGCGGTTTTGGGATTGAGGCCCCATTCACGCACGGCCTTCTCGAAAAGCCCCGCCGACGGAGAAACCGACAACCGTTCGACGACGTCGGCCGGAACGCCGATCTCCCGGTACCATTTCTCCCGGGTTTGAATCAAGGGCGGGAGCCCGGCCCGGATCGCGGCCAGCCGGTCGGCCCCGATTTTTTTGGGGGGAAGGTCGGTGTCCGGGTACATCCGGTCGGGACCCGGGAGGATGCGTTCAAAACCGTTCGTATCGTCCCGAAGCGCCTGGCGCGTCTCCGACGGCACGCCTATCGTCGCCTCCCTGGTCCGGGCTGCGATTTCCTGGGCGCCGAGGCGGGCGTCCTCGCTATGCCCCCAGACCAGGATGACGGCGTCCTCGTCCCGGGCGCCGAGGGCTTTTTTGACCGCAACCCATTCCGAACTCATCAACGATTCGCTCGGACTATCGGAATGGAGGATGTTGGGAAGCACGGTCAGGCAGGCGATGACCCGGACCCGGTCGGAAATTTCCTGGCTGAAATAAGTATCGGCCTGGGTTTGCCAACGCAGGAGCCCGCGGAAACTGTTGAGGCGGACGCCAAAGACAACCATGCCCGACTTCAGGGCGGTCTCGACGGGCATATATTTCGTTTTGCGTAAATGTTTGGTCACGTCCTCGAACGAGGCGGCGAACGCGGCGGTCGTGATCCCCCGCCGGGCGAGTTCATCGCGGAGCCGGAGAAGGTTCCACTGGCGCATGGCTTCGTTGTAGGTCAGGCGGGGAATCCGGGGAATCCGGGGAACGCCCTTGATCTCGACCCGGGTTCCGCCGGTTACGCTGACGTTGACGTCCTCGCGTCCGGCGCCGATCCCCGTCCGCATTCGTCCAGTCGAGCGGACGATCCGGCGGAGGATCTGGCCGACCGCGGCGACTTCATGGGGGGTTCTCATGTCGGGGGCGGTGACCGTTTCTATTAATGGCATCCCGAGCCGGTCGGTCTTGTAAACCCGGCGGTGACCGACGTCGCTGACCTCGCGGCAGGCGTCCTCCTCCAGCCCGAGCTGGACGATCCGGATGTCGCGGTCGCCGAACTCGATCCGGCCGTCCACGCCGACGATTGTCGTCCGCTGGAACCCGGTCGGGATGCTTCCGTCCAGGTACTGCTTGCGGGCGATGTGGAGCTCATCGACCATGATGCACTGGTAGAGCATCGCGATCCCGAGGGCGATGTCCAGGGCTTGCTCGTTGATCATGAACGGCGGAGTGTCGTCCATTTCATACGTGCAGACGCTTTCCCGGTTGATCCGGTAAATGATCTCTTTTTTGGTCTTGAACTCCATCAGGGCCGTGCCGTCGTACTCCCCCAGCTCCGAAAGCGTGGGTCGCATATGACGGAGGATCTCGGCGTGATAGACGTCGCTGTACCGGCCGGCCGGGCACCGGCAGAAGAGTTTTTTGTCGGTCAGGAGTTGTTGATGGATTTCCAGCCCTGACTTGAACCCGACCGCGGCGTAATCCTCGGGCGTCATTTTTTCGAACGGCTTGAAGACAAAATCATAAGCCATTAACAGCGGGTCCTTCTACCCAGAAGAGACATTTTCCTCGTTGACCCGATTGAAGTCAAGGAATAGCCCCCCCTCACCTCCTTGACAAGGCGGGCGGACGGCAAGATAATGGAGAGCCGTGGACGACATAACTTCACCGCGCCCCTGATATGGAACAAATCACCCACCCCTTTGTCCGGAAGAGTGTGTTTATCGGCGTTCTCGACCGCAACCTGAAGAAAATCGAGGCCCGCCTCGGCGTCGAACTGACCATCCGGGGCGATTCCCTGAACATCGGCGGTCCGGCCGAAAAGATCGAATTCGCCCGTCTCTACTTCGACCGGATCCGACAGCTCGAGGAAAAAGGCCACGACCTCAAGGAAGAGGATTTCCAGATCATCCTCGACCTGCTGGAACAGGGGCGGACCAAGCCGGTTGAGGATTATTTCCCGGCCGAACCCCTGAGCTTCGCCCGCAAGTCCGTCTCCCCCAAGAGTTTGAATCAGCAGGAATACATCCAATCCATCCGGACCCACGACCTGATTTTCGGCGTCGGTCCGGCCGGGACGGGAAAGACCTACCTAGCCATGGCCATGGCCCTGACGTTCCTCCAGAACAAGATCGTCAACCGGATCATCCTGACCCGGCCGGCGGTCGAGGCGGGCGAGGCTCTGGGCTTTTT
>CAYSGA010000020.1:0-14586 GCA_964430165.1 uncultured Eubacteriales bacterium | reverse complement strand
GTGACGCCGGCCTGTCCGCCCCGCCGGCCGATTTGGCCGCGGCCCAGGCCGTCGATCTTTCCTCCTTCCGGCCGCAAGTCGAATTCGACGGCCGGATCGTCTTTCAATCCGACCTGGGCGGCGACAACGACATCTACCTCCTGACGGCCGGCGGCCTCCGCCGCCTGACCCGGGATCCGGCCAGCGACGAATTTCCCCGCTGGTCTCCCGACGGCCGGTCAATTGCCTTCACGTCCAACCGGGGCGGGGCGTATCAGATCTACGTGATGGACGCCGACGGGGAAAACGTCCGCCGGGTGACGCCCGGCCCAGATGATGCCATCGAGGAAGGATGGTATCCCGACGGGAAGCGGATCGCCTACACGGTGCAACGAAAAAAAGCGATCGGCCGGTCGTACCGGCTGATGACGGTGGACCTTTCCTCGGGGGCCGTCACCCCGCTTCTCCCTGATTTTGCCGGATCGACGGCTCTTCCGGACTTTTCCCCGGCCGCGCCGTTGCTCGCCTTCACGGGAAAACGGACGATGGGTTGGGACGCTTTTCTGGCCGACCTTCGGACCGGAGAGGTCCGGGCGCTGAGCGAAGGCGGAAAATCCTGTCGACCGCGCTTCTCGCCGGACGGAACGCGGATCGCCTATGTTTCCTCGAAGGCCGACGGCAAGGGGGACATCTGGCTCGTGAATCCAGACGGCGGCGGAAAAGAGCAGCTGACCGACCGGCCGGACGCGTACGATTATTTCCCGGCCTGGTCGCCCGATGGAAAATGGATCGTTTTCGCTTCGGGGACGAAACACTACCCGACCGAGGGAGTCTGGGAGCTGGCCCTGATCAAACCCGGGACGAACCTCGCTGTCCCCCTCTTCAAAAGCGGCGGCCGGGACGTTTTCCCGGACTGGCGCTGACGTCCGGGACGGTTCCCGGCCGGCTCCGCCCGCGCCTCAATTCATCTTTCCGGCCAGCAGCCGGCCCAGGTATTCCCGGGGAATGCCCAGGAGCGTCGGCCGCCAGAGACGGTCGCACCGGGAACAGGTGGCCAGGTCGGCGCTGTCCCGGGCGACGAGTTTCTCCCGAAGGGCGATCATCTTCTCGTTGTTCCAGATTTCACGGAGCGAAGAGTCGCGGACGTTGCCGAGCTTGTAATATCCGAAGAAATCCTGGGTGCAGGGCAGAACGGACCCGTCCCAGAAGATGATCAGGGCGTGCCAGAGGAACGTGCAGGGCCCGTACGGCTTCGACCGGTCCGGTCCGCCCGTTTCTCCGGCCCAATTGTGCAACTCCTTGATGTGAATCTTGTCCAGCGGAAGGCCCTTGAACCGGGCCATAAAAGCCCGTCGGGCCGCCCGGTTCGTTTTCTTGAAAACGTCCGGAAAGTGAATGAGCTCGATGAAGGTGACGGGCTTTTTCCGCCCCCTCTCCTTTTTGAGTTCGAGAAAACGGACGATGTTGCCGACCGTTTTCTCGAACTTTGCCCCGACCCGGATCTTTTCATACGCTTCGGCCGTGAAGCCGTCGAACGAAAAGGCAAACTGGTCGATCCCAGAATCGAGGAGGAGGCGTGATTTTTCTTCCGTGAGCAGGGTCCCGTTGGTGTGGAACCGGGTAACGATCCCGGCGTCATGGGCATAGCGGATCATCCGGAAGAAATCAGGGTGGGCGAGCGACTCGCCGCGGTGGAGGAGGTGGACGTCGAAGACGAACCCCTTCGCCTCGTCGATGATTTTTTTGAACACGTCGAAATCCATGAACCCCAGTTGGTCCCGGGCCAGGTTCTTGTTCGGACACATGACGCAGGCCAAGCTGCATGTGCTCGTCGCTTCGATCCACAAGCGGATGGGCATATAGGAAAGGTGGGTTTTTTTCGATTTGTAGGCGCGAAAAATCTGTCCGAGGCGGCGGTAGTAATCGAGTCGTTTCATGGAGGCGTATTGTAGCCGATTCGCCGGGCGGGCGAAAGGGCGGCGCCGTCAGGCGCTCCCGAGGGCGGCGAAGAGACCGGCCCAGGCCGCGATCGGCACCTGCTCGGAGCGGACGGTTTTGACCAGGCCCTGGGAGGCTAGGGCGGCCGCTCCTCCCTCGGCGGAAATTCCCATCGCCTGGAGGTTGTTGAGGAGCGTTTTCCGGCGCTGGGCGAACGCCCCGCCTAGAAATTTTCGGAAGCCCGACTCGTCGACGAGCGAAATCAGGGGCGTCTCCCGGCGGACGAGAGAGACAACCGCCGAATCGACCTTGGGCGGCGGGACGAACGAACCGCGGGCCACGCGGAAGAGGATTTTCACATCGAAATAGACCTGGAGCATGATCGAGAGCGGAGCGAAATCCTTCGTTCCCGGTCCGGCGGCGATCCGTTCGGCGACTTCCCGCTGGATCAGAAAGGAAGCCCGGGAAAACAGCCGCCGTTCCTCCCAGAGGCGGGCCAGAAACGGGCCCGAAATCGCGTATGGCAGGTTTCCCGTGATTTTCACTGGCGGCGAAGATCCGGCGATTTCCCTGATCAATTGTTCGAAAGAGACGTCCAGGGCGTCGCCTTCAACGACCGCGACATTGGCCGGTTTTTCCGCGTCCAGCATTTCGGCGAGAATTCGATCCTTCTCGACGGCCACAACCAGACGGGTCAGGGGAGAAAGAGCCCGGGTCAGGGCCCCCTTCCCGGGGCCGATTTCGATCACGACGTCCGCTGCTTGAGGGTCGATCGTCCGGGCGATTTTATCGAGTAGCCGGGCGTCGCGGAGAAAATGCTGGCCGAGGGGCGGGCGCCGGGTTTTCACCGGGCGGCCTTCAGCGTTTCCCGGGTGTAGCGTTTCTTGAATTTGACGGCCATGACCAGGGTCTCGAGAAGGGAGAGAAAATCCAGTTTCGTTTTGCCGCGGGCCCGGTCGACGAAGACGATCGGAACTTCCTTGATCCGGAATCCGAGGAGCGCGGTTTTACGGAGGATTTCGAGGACGACGGATTGCCCGACGGAAATCAAGTCGTCCAGGTCCACCGCCTCGAGAACCCCGCGCCGGAACAACCGGAAGCCCGACGACACGTCGCGGATCGGCAAACGGTAGAGCCGTCGGATGAACGCCCCGACGCAGAAGGTGATGAAGCGGCGATGGAGGCTGCGGTCGGCGTCGCGGCCCCCCGGGACGAACCGCGACCCGAGGATGAGGTCGGCTTGTCGGGCGGCGGCCAGGAGATCCGGGATGAATTTCGGGGCGTGGGAAAAGTCGGCGTCCATCTCGACGATGAAATCGGCCCCGAGAGCGAGGGCGGCCTTGAAACCGTCGATGCCCCCCGCGCCGCGGCCGCGGCGCTTGGTCCGGACGAGCGCGTGGACCCGGGGATCGGACGCGGCCCGTTCCTCCGCGTAGCGGCCGGTCCCGTCGGGGGAATTGTCGTCGGCCACCACGACGTGGACGTCCGCGTCCAGGGGAAGGGCGAGGATCGCGTCGATCAGGCCGGCGATGTTCTCCCGCTCGTTATACGTCGGAAGCATCGCCACGAGGCGGGGCTTGCGGGCGGGCTCGTTCACGGGGCGGCGACCTCCCGGACGGCCGCGAAAACCTCGTCCGGCGAAAGGCGCTTCAGGCAAACGGGGTCGGGACAGGTTTGCTTGTAGCAAGGAGCGCAATCGACTCCGGAGAACAGCTTCCGGCCGCGGCCGTAAAGCTCGATTTCCGTCGGACAGGTCGGCCCGAACAGGATCACGGTTTTCTTTTTCAGGGCAAGGGCCAGGTGCATGGCCAGCGTGTCCGAGCAGACGACGACGTCCATCCGGGCGAGGAACCCGGCGAATTCGAGCAGCGTGTTGTCCGCCCCCGTGTCGAAGACCCTGACCCTGGTCCGGCGGGCCAGCCGTTCGTTCAGGGCTTTCTCGCGGGGTCCGCCGAGGAGAAAAACGTTCGCCCCGAGGCGTGTTTTCAATTTTGGGATGAGCTTCAGGAAATGGGCCTCGGGCCATTGCTTGGTCGTGAATTTCGCCCCGGCGCCCGTGTTCAGGCCGATGTTTAGGCGGCCTTTGGGAACCTTGTTTTTGGCGAAAAACCGTTCGGCCTTCTTGCGGTGGGCGTCGGCGAGGACGAAGACGTAATCGTCGGTCCGGTATTCGAGTTCGGCAGCCTCGAAGATCATCTCCTGGTAGGTTTTTTGATTGACCCGGAACTTGAGGTCGTCGTCGACGCCGAGCCGGAGGGAGTAGGCGGCGGCCGGGGTGATCGCCGCGAGGTTTCCGTGTTCGTTCAGGCCGAATCCGAGTTTCCGGGGGGCGTCCAGGAGAGTCGCGAGCGCGACGAGGCCCGGGTCCTTGTCGAGCGAATAAACGGCGTCGAACCGCTGGGCCCGGAGAGCGAGGATGGTTTCATTATTCAGCGGCAGGACCCGGTCGATTAACGGGATGTCGCGGAGAAGGCCGACGGTTTCCTCGTCCACGACCCAGGTGATGAAGGAATCGGGGGACGCCCGTTTCAAGCCGGTCAGGATGGGGGTCGTCCGAAGGACGTCGCCCTGAGCCCGGCACTTGATGACCAGGATCTTGGGGCCGAAGGGTTTGAAATGGGGGCAATGGTCGCAGGCGCGCTTGTAAACGCAGGGTTTCTCGCCCTTGAAATGCACGCAGTTCGTTTCGACGAGAAGGGAAGTTTTCATCTGCCGTATTTATGCCATAATGACGGTGTTTGCGCAACCGGGTGTCGGGCCTGACGTTTTGTCCGCATCGGCTGGTTTTCGCTCCCTAGTCCGGTTCTTCACGGCTTTTCTCACCGGTCCGGCTCGGCTTCCTGACCCTGAAGCATCGTGTAGGATACGCCGAGCTATTTCCAAAATAGCTCGGCTCCGATGGAACTCGCACTCAACCCCTTCATTTAGCGGCGGCATGATGGAGTGCTCAAACATCATTGTTCGGCCTGGGCTTTGCCAGGTTCGCGTGCTCGGTCGGCCTTGCCGACAAGTACCGGATTCTTCCGATCCGGCTTCCCTCCCCAAACAGCTCGAAAAGCCTAAATCGGACATGTTCGCTCAAGCCAGGCCGATGTTGATTAAGTCAGGCCTTCGATTTGGGGGTCCGTTTCCGGGATCAGGCCGGGCTCTTGCGGAATAGCGTGAAAAAAAGGCGGGGACAGGTCTTTAGCCCTGTCCCCGAAAAACGTCAGTTCTTTCGGGCGAGGTATAAAACATGCGAATACGCGTAACCCCGATGCAAAGGGACGACCTCCAAGGTGAAACCCAGTCCGGCTAGGGTGGCGACGTAATCCTTGCGGGTTCTAAAATAAAAACGCGACCCGAGGGTGAAGCCGACGATTTTCACGGAAATCGTTTCCTGGATCATGTTCCAGAGATATTTCCACCGGGGCTTTTTGTCCATTTCCTTCAGGACCAGCGTTCCGCCGGGCGGAAGGGCTTCGGCGCACATCCGCAGGATCCTGTTCTGGGCTTCGACGGGGAGGAGATAGAGAACGTCTATGATCGTGCAGGCGTCGGCTTTCGGATATTCCGTGGCGGCGATGTCCCCGAGCCGGAAATCCACGTGGGGCAGGTTTCCCAGGGATTTCCGGGCGGCCGCGATTTTCCGGGCGTCGAGGTCGATCCCGACGATCGACCGGGCCGGGGAGCCCAATTTCATTATCGCCGCGAACAGTCCGTTGCCGCACCCGAGGTCCAGGATATCGCCCTTGTCCGGGACGTAGGCCTCGGTCCGGAGAACCGGGCAGATGCGGAACTTGATCCGCAGGTAAGGCTTCATGAGGAACCCGGCCTCGCGAAAGAGGTGAAAGACGTCTTGCCGGGAGACCCGAACAGGACGGAGGGAATCAGTTTCAGCGCGCACGGGCTTGCTTCATCGGAGGTATCGGTCGTACCAGTTCTGAAATATAATCAGCGGCCAAAGCAGTTGGCGGTGGTTGTGCGACCCGTCGAAATGTTCCTTCAGGACCGTGGCGACGAAGGCCTCGTCGAAATAACCGTGCTGGCGGAGACGATCGGGCGCGAGGGTCTCCCGAACGAAGCTTTTCAGGTCGTTCCGCATCCAGACGCCGAGGGGGATGTCGAACCCGATTTTTTTCTTGGACAGGATTTCGTCCGGCAGGCGGCCGGCCAGGGCTTTTTTGAGGATGTACTTGGACCGGAAGCCCCGGAGCTTCAAGGAACTGGGGATCGTCGCCGCAAATTCGACGAAAGTGTAATCGAGGAATGGCGCCCGGATTTCGAGCGAGGCGGCCATGCTCATGCGGTCGACCTTGGGCAGGAGGTCGTCCTGGAGGTAGAGCTTCAGGTCGAGGTAGGCGATCCGGTCGAGCGGATCGGCCGCCCGGGTGTTTCCGGCGTGAAAGGCGACCGGGGCGAACGGGTCTTCCGTCAATCCGGCTTTTATTCCGGCGGCAAAAAGCCTTTCCCGAAGTTCCGGCGCGTAAGCGCCCCACCAGATGAAATTCGCGATTTCGGGCGGGTATTCGACGCCGCTGATGAATTTTTTGGCCTTGAATTCGAGGCTCAAACGTCTGGCCGAGGCCGGCAGGGCCCGGACGACCGGCCGGACGAGGCCGCGCCGCAGAAAGCCCGGGACTTTCCGATACCAGCGGGCCGCCTTGTAAGCCTTGTAGGTGTCATACCCGCCGAACTGCTCGTCCCCGCCGTCCCCGGCCAGGGCGACCGTGACATATTGACGGGCGAGCTTGGAAATCACGTACGTCGGGATGATCGAAGCGTCGGCCAGGGGCTCGTCGAGGAAATTCGCCAGCGTCGGGACAAGGCCGCTCACCTCGGCCGGCGTGACGACGAATTCACGGTGGTCGGTCTCATACTTCGCGGCCACGATCCGGGCGGCCTCGAGCTCGTCGAAGGACTTTTCCCGGAACCCGACGGAATACGTCTTGATCCCGGACCCGGCAACCTCGCTCATCAGGGCGGTGATGGCGCTCGAGTCGATGCCGCCGCTTAAGAACACGCCGAGCGGAACGTCGGAGATAAGCCGGCGCCGGACGGATTCCCGGAGGCGGGAGATGATCTCTTCCGCGTATTCCGCTTCCGGGCGGGGTTTGATCTCCGTTTCCGCGTAACGAACGTCCCAATACGATTTTTCCGTTGCTGCTCCGTTTTCGAAAATCATCAAGTGGCCGGGGAGGATTTTGCGGATCTCCCGAAAGATCGAGCGTGGAGCAGGGATGAATTCAAAGGTGAAAAATTGGGCCATGGCCTCGAGGTCGATTTCCCGGGGAAGCGGGGCTTGGAGGAGGGCCTTGATCTCGGAGGCGAAATAAAGGCGCGGGCCGTCCAGACGATAGTGAAGCGGTTTGACCCCCAGCCGGTCCCGGGCCAAAACGAGGCGGCGGTTTTTCACATCCCACAGGGCGACGGCGAACATGCCGTTCAGGGATTGAACGAAATCCGTCCCCCGTTCCTCGTAGAGATGGACGATGACCTCGGTGTCGGAATTCGTGGTAAACGCGTGTCCCCGGGCGAGAAGGTCCTTTTTGATCTCCGGGAAATTGTAAATCTCCCCGTTTAAAACGACCCAGACCGTCCGGTCTTCGTTGGACATCGGCTGATGTCCCGTGACTAGGTCGATGATGCTCAGCCGACGCATGCCCAGAGCGGCCTGTCCGTCGATGTAGAAGCCCTCGTCGTCGGGTCCGCGATGGACGATGGAATCCGTCATCCGCTTGAGAAGGGCGGAGGCGCCGGGGTCCAGCCCCCGGCCGTCGACGAATCCGCTGATGCCGCACATAGCGTTCATTTTAATCGGATTCGCTCGAAAAGACCATATTTTCTTGCGCCGAACGCGGCAAAAGTGTACTCTGAGGGCGGATTTCGGGATGAAAAAAATCATCATCAACGCCGACGATTTCGGCTTGTGCGCCCCCGTCAACGAAGGAATCATCCTGGCCCATCGCCGGGGGATCTTGACGAGCGCCACCCTGATGACCAACACGCCGGGTTTCGACCGGGCGGTCGCCCTGGCCCGGGAAAACCCGACCCTGGGCGTCGGTGTGCATCTGAACATCGTCCGCGGCCGGCCGCTTTCTCCCCCCGAAACCGTCCCTTCCCTCCTCGGTTCCGACGGGCGGTTCCTGGGGAATCCGGGGCGGATTCTCCTGAAATTGGCGACGGGGCGGATCCGGCCGGTCGAAATCGAGCGCGAACTGAGAGCCCAGGTCGAAAAAGCGCTGGCGACGGGCCTTCCCCTGACCCATCTGGACAGCGAAAAACACATGCACGCCGCCCCGGCCGTTTTCAAAATCGTTCTTCGTCTGGGGAGAGAGTACGGGTTTCGCAAGGTCCGGTTCATCCGCGAATACGGTTTGTCCCGGCATCCCGTCCAGTCTTTGAAAGCGGCCTTTCTTTCGGTCTGTTGCGGCCTGATGAAACGGCGCGTCCGGGCGGCCGGTTTCGTGATCACCGATTCGTTTTATGGTATATGTAATAGCGGCCGGATGAGCGCGACGCGGCTCCGCCGGATTTTCCGCCGGGCCGGCGAAGGGGCGGCGGAAATCGGCGTCCATCCCGGTTTCCAGACCCCGGAGCTGTTCGCCGTCGAAGCCGAGGTCGGGCGTTACTACATCAACGCCTTCCGGGAGGGCGAGCTCCAGGCCCTGCTCGACCCGGGCCTGCCCGCGATCGCCCGGGCCGCGAACGTTGCCTTGGTGAATTTCAATGGAATATGAAAACATGAAGAACGACCCGGAGCACCCCCAGGTTTCGATCGTGGTCCCTTTCTACAACGAGGAGGGAAACGTCGAGGAAATGCACCGGCGGTTGAAGACTGTCCTGGAACAGACCGGCCGGACGTACGAAATCATCTATGTCGACGACGGAAGCCGCGACCGGACGTATGAATTGCTCCGGGCGATTTACGAGCGGGACGCCGCGGTTCGGGTGATCAAGCTCCGCCGCAACTTCGGCCAGACCGCGGGACTCCAGGCCGGGTTTGACCACGTCCGGGGCGACGTTATCGTCTCCATGGACGGAGACCTTCAGCACGCTCCCGAGGAGATCCCCCAGTTTTTGGCGAAGATCGACGAGGGTTACGACATCGTCAGCGGCTGGCGGACGGACCGCAAGGACAACGCCGTTTTTCGCAAATTCCCCTCCAGGGTGGCCAACCGGACCATGGGCCGGCTGGTCAAGGTCAAGATCCACGATTTCGGGACGACGTTCAAGGCCTACCGGCGGGAGGTCATCCAGAGCATCCGGCTGTTCGGCGAATTGCACCGGTTCATCCCCGCGCTCATCAGCCGGGAAGGGTTCAAAATCACCGAAATCCCGATTTCGCACGTCAACCGTCTTAAGGGCAAATCCAATTACGGCATCTCGCGGGTGAAGCGGGTCTTTTTCGACTTGCTCACGGTCAAATTCATGGTCAGCTTCATCGACCGGCCGCTCCAGATCTTCGGTTTGATCGGCATGGCTTCCGGTTTGGCCGGTTTTCTCATCGCGGCGACAATCACCGTCGGGTATTATTTCTTCGGCTGGCTCATCAAGGAGAACCTCGGCTGGCTGATGCTGAGCGTCTTCCTCATGACGCTGGGCGTGTTTTTCATCATGATCGGGCTGCTGGCCGAAGTCGTCTCCCGGATCTATTTCCAGACTCACCAGATCCGGATCTACTCGGTCGACCGGATCGACGACCGGGACGTGGACCGCGAGGTTCGCGGCGCCTAGGGACGTCTCCTCATGGCCGACGCCGCGCCGGACCCCCCTCGCCGGGATCGACGGGACCTGGCCGCCCGAATCCTCGTCGGCGTCCTCCTGGCCGGTTGGGTCGTCCTGATGCTCCGGAACCTGGGGGCGTTGTCGCTCTGGATGGACGAGGGTTTTCACTACCTGGCCGCCCAGGGCATCCTGGAACACGGGTATCCCCTCTATCCTTCGGGCCATATTTACTGGAAAGCGATCCTTTACGCCTATGTCCTGGCGGCGGGGTCCCTCGTTTTTGGCCTCAAGGCCGTGACGCTGCGGGTCGTCAGCGTTTTGTGTATGGCCGGGGTGATCGCCCTGACGTATCATATCGGCCGGCGATTTTTCTCCAGGACCGTGGGCGTCCTGGCTGCCGTTCTCCTGGCCTTCTCCGCCTGGGAATGGGAATACGCCCGCCTCGCCCTCTATTTCGCCCCGCTCCAGCTGTGTTATCTCGCCGGTCTTTATTTCTTTTTCCGGGGATACATCGCGGATGAAGAGCGGTTCAAATTCCCGGCCGTCTTGTTTTTTCTTCTCACGCCCCTGATCCACCAACTGGGGATGGGGGTTATTTTCGCCTATCCCGCCCTCTTTTTCATGCGCGGCGCCCGGCGTTTTTTCCGCCGGGACGTCCTGGCCGGGATGGCCGTCACGGTCCTGTTCTACCTGGGGATCCAGATCCAGGAATTCTTTTTCTGGAAGGTCGGTTTCGTCTACGAAAAAACGGACCAGAGCATTGGAGGGATGATCGGATACTTCTTCGGGAGTTTCAACCTGGATTATTTCCGGGAATTCTTTCGGAGTTTTCCGCGGATGAGCCTGGCCGTCCTGGTTGGCCTGGTCCTTTGTCTTGGGACGGTCGTCTGGAAAAAGAAAAGCGGGTTGCTTTTCGGGGAACCGGCGCCCGCCCGCTCGCCGTGGTTGTTTTTCAACATCAGCCTGGTCCTCCCCCTGTTTTTCTTCGGCTTTTTCCGAACCCACGTCCAGCCCCGTTATCTGGCCCAGCTCTATCCGGTGTTCGTTTTGATGTTTCTGCTCGCTCTCCGGGCGGTCGGCCACGGAATCATCGACGGATTGGCCGCCCCGGCTTTCGGGATCGGAAAAAACCGGATGCGGGCGATCTTCAGAGGTCTCCTGTTTTTCGGGCTCATTTTCCTCTTGACCGAGGGTGTCCGTCCGGAACGGATTCTTTCCGTCGTCAATCGGCGTTACGGGGACTCGATCACGGCCGACATCATCACCGGCTCCGGCCGGTTCGAACATTACGATCATGAAAGCGTGGGCAGGTACGTCGCGGAGAAGCTCCGGCCGGGCGACGGCGTCATCGCCATTCATGTCGTCTTTCAGAAAATCTACGTCGGACGGGTGGATTACTGGCTGTGGTCGGGCGGCCCGGGCACCTGGGACGCCTGGGAAAAAACGGCCGACGGCTGGAAGGATTTCTACGTTGGAGCCCGTTGGATAAACAATGCGGCCGACCTCCGCCGGACGATTGAAGCCAACGCGGAGCGCCGGATCTGGCTCGTGACGTCGCCTTCGCTCTTCCGCAGCGACCACATCAACCTGGCGCTTTATGATTACATCTCCGTCGAAAATGGCGACAAGCTCGTTTATCGCGGGAAGGACGGGATGTCCGAGGTTTACGTGTGGAACGACCCGGAATTGACGGCCGGCGGCCGGCGCACCTGCGAGGGAGAGTGGCTTTCCACCCGCCGGGGCGTCGTTATCCCGGGCCCCGGGATGTCGGGAAGAGCGGCCGTTTCCTGGGACGGACGGAGCGGCGGGCCGGACGAATCGACGACGAAAATCGTCCGTCACTTTGCCCCGGGCGCGTACCGGGCGAAGGTTCGTTACAGAACCGGCCCGGGTCTTTCGGGCGAAACGACCGGGCGGATTTTCCTCGTCGACGGCCGGGGAAAATCTCTGCGGACGGTCGTCCTGTCCAGCGATTCCCGACCGGCTGACAAGGAAAGCTGGCGGGAGGCCGAGGTCGAATTTTTCACGGCCCGGGAGTCGGCGATCGGAATCAGGATCCAGGTTCCGGATGGATGCGTTCTGGCGGTTGATTATATCGACATCCGGCCGAAGGAGGGGAAACAATGAAGGATGATCGCGCTCCGGGGAGCACCCAGAAAGAACTCCTCGATCCCCAGCGAAAACTGATCGGAAAATACACCGGACTGTGCGTGGGGAAAAAGGGCTTTACCGCGCTTTTAAAATACGAGTTCGTCAATTTCTTCATTGCTCCCGTCCCGGGCGCGCTGGGATTGGCCCTGCGCCGGGTATTCTTCCCGTGGATTCTGGGGAAGGTCGGGCGGGGTGTCGTCTTTGGGCGGAACGTCGTCCTCCGGCATCCCCATAAGATCGAAATCGGGGACAACACGTTCATCGACGACAACGCCGTTTTGGACGCCAAAGGGGAGGCCAACGAAGGAATCCGCATCGGGGCCAACGCCATGATCGGCCGCAACACGATCCTGACCTGCAAAGAGGGGTCCATTTATCTGGGCGACCAGTGCAACGTCTCGGCCAATTGCAGCTTGTTGTCGGAGACGGAAATCCGCCTCGGGAACTATTGTTTTCTCGCGGGGGAGTGCTACCTCGTGGCTGGGGGCAATCATCCGATCACCGATACGTCCCGACCGATCATGTTTCAGGCGTCCTCGGCCAAGGGCGGCATTCGGGTCGGCGAAGACACCTGGATGGGCGCCGGGGTTATCGTCCTGGACGGTGTGACGATCGGCAAAGGAAGCGTCATCGGCGCCGGGGCCGTCGTTACGGCCTCGCTTCCCGAGTATACGTTCGCCGTCGGCGATCGACGGCTGCGGCTGTCCGACCGAAGGACGCTTCCGGACCACGATCTTTCTTAGCGGCTTTCCCTCTTCTCGCGCAAAGCTTCGCTTCTAAAAAGGGAAGACTTCTCCGGCCCCGGCCTCCCGGTTCAGTGCGTGATCCGGATGTCCGAATATACTTCCTCCGAGACCACGTGGAAGCGCTTGATGAAGAGGAATCCGGCGTTGATCCTGACCCGGGTCCGCCGGGGGATGATGTTGACGTCCTCGAAAACCTCGAAATCGGCCTCGACTTCGATCTCCTTGACAAACGCGGGCCTATCGGAAGGCCGGAGCCGGGCGCGGATCGGCGTATAGGTCGCGGCGTCGATCGTGTATGTCCCTTCCCAGTTCATCGTGTCCTTGACCTCGGCCCGGACGTCGAGCAGATAAACCCGGCGGCCGTCCGGGGCATTCGCTTCCCGGATATCGAAGGAAAATTCCTTTCGGCGCTCGGCGGAAAACGGCACGAGGGCGGCGTAATCGTCCATCCGGATCCCCCGCAGGGAGGAACGTTTTGGGGAGGGTTTTCCCCGTTCCTCGGCTGCCTGGTGGGCCCGGTATTTTTCCCATCGCTCCCGCCGCTCGACCAGATACCTCTCCGTGATGTCCGCGGTTTTTCCGTCCGCCGTTTGGACGACTTTCAGAATCTCCTCTTCGCGCCGGCCTTCGGTCACGGTGACGGCCTTGGTCTGGATGGTCGTTCTCTCCGGCCGCCATTTGCGGTCGTGTTCGACCTGGGTGCTTGAGATCGACGCCGTCCAGCTCGATTTGGGGTTGAAACTCTCGAGGCGTGTCGCGACGCGGTCGAGGACGGTTTCGACCGGCCCCGGCGACTGGGGGAAAAGCGCAGCGGCGATAAGCAGGGCGCCGCCCGTCGGAAAGAGCAACATACGGCCCATTCTCGGCCTCCTTGGCCGGATTCTTTCCCTTCGGAAGTTCCGCGGACGGGTCATCCGTGAACGAAGGGCGAGCGCTCCGAATTCCGGAAACGGAGGTTCCGGAGACGCGGATCCGCGCAGCGTTCGTTATCATAAGGCAAATCCCGCCGTCCTCAAAGCCCCGGCCGGCAAGTTTTATTTCGTCCGAGCGGCAGAAAAACAGTTGACAGAGCTCGAGGCGTATGGTAAAAATACGACTGTTCCGAGAGTTCCGACTATAATAGTATTGTATAAAGGAGAGGCGCATGCCGACGTTCTTAGTCGTGGTCCTGAGTGTCCTGGGCTTTTTGGCCCTTGCCGCCGGGGTTTTGATTTGGCTTTTCTTTCACCAGGGCGGATGCTGCGTCAAGAAGGCCAGGGCGAAATTGAGCCGGAAATGCTCCCCCGCGCCGATTAACTGAAGTTCCACGGTGGGGGCTGAAGCTCTCCGCCGACCGCAAACCTGCGCCTCGTGAAAATCGGGCGTACGTCCCCGAAGCAGTGCATTTATTGCGTCTTGTAAAGGCCGCGGAGAGGGCTGAGCGCCGGAATTATTTCCGGGCGGCGACCGCCTTATTGGAAAAACCCGTCCGTCCGTGTATGATGGAAACCGTTTTTATCATAGGAGAGAATGATGGGTCCGATCAAGAATGAAGTCGCGGTCCTGTTTTCGGGTGGAATCGATTCCCTCCTGGCCGCCGTCCTCCTCCAGAGGGAATTCGACAAGGTCCACCTGATCACCTTCGACAAGGGATACCTCGAATTCGGCGTCGGGAACAACCTCCCCAACGTCGAGCGCCTTCAGGCGACCTACGGTAAGGACAAGATCACTCATCAGGTCATCGATCACAAAGCGATCATTAAGCGCATCGCGGTCAGTTCCTTCCTCAAGAACCGGAAAAAATACAACGCCGAGACGCGCTGGTGCGTCGGCTGCCGCGTGAGCATGAACACCGGCGGCCTGTTGTTCGCCCTGGAAAACGACCTCGTCGGTTACGCCGACGGCTCCAACCGCGAGCAGATCCCGTCGGCGGCCAACCTGACGGGGACGGCCGAAAACTACCCAAGTATCGTCAACGGTGCGAAGAAATTCGCTCGGGAATACGGAGTTCATTTCATGACTCCGACGTATGAGTTCGGGAGCCGCGACGAACGGCGGCTTAAATTGAAGGAACTCGGCTACGACA
>CAYSGA010000019.1:0-14621 GCA_964430165.1 uncultured Eubacteriales bacterium | reverse complement strand
TTATGAACGACGGCAGGAGCGGCGGCAGGAACAGACGGACGTTGCCTAAATGGACGAACAGGTCGCCCGCCCGTGTCGTGAAGTCATGAGTCGGCGGATGATAGAGAAAATCCGGGTGGCGGAGGAGAATCACGGAGACCGCGGCCGCGGCCGCGACCCCGAGGCCGAACAGCCATTTGAAAACGCGGTTGCCCCGGCGCTCCAAAAAATAACCAACGGCGATCGCCCCGATCCATGAGATCGGCGCGAGGACCCGGCCCTGCGGGCAAAATCCCTGCCGGTGGGTGAAAAACGCGTAATTGAGGACGAACGGTCCGGCGATCAGGAGCAGGGCGAAAAGATCCGTCAGGGTTTTCCGGCCCCGGCGGGCCATTTCGACCATCCCCAGGAAAAGGAACACCCAAAACGGCGCGTATGGGAGGAGGCCGTCGCGTTGGTCGAGGAAATAATCGAGGAATGTCTCGGCCCGGGCCGAAAACGGCAGGTCGAGGAACGATTGGGTGATCGCCTGGGCCTGCCCGGGCTCGAGAACGCCCTCATAGACGGCGAAGGGCGAGAACGTTCCGTACATGTTCCAGACGGCGAAATAAAAGAGACCCATACCGATCAAGGCCGGGACCACGAGCCAGAGGATCCTGCTCCGGGGGCGGGCGGCCGGCCAGAGGTAGCAAACGGCGACGATGAGGAGCGGCCAGAAGATCAGGTTGTATTTCAGCCCGAACCAGAAAAAACTTCCGAGCAGCGCGCCCATAAACGCCAGCTGAAGCGCGGACAGCGACCGCCCCGAGCGGGCCAGGCGATAGATATAGATCGAAAACAGGGCGATCGGGATTTCCGGGTAGAGATGAACCGCGTAAAAAAGGACCGGCGGGCAGAAGGAAACCAGAGCCCATATCCCCAGGGCCAGCCCCTCCCGCCGCCAGAGATTTCGGGCGAGAAGATAGATCTGCAATCCGAGCAAGGCTGCCCAGATAGCCAGGCTCCCCTTCAGAATGAAGGTCCGGGCGAGGCCGTGGACGGCCTGGCCGGCCGCGTAGAAGGGGACCATCAGGACCGAGATACCCGGCAGGTTGATCGGGTAGATGGTGCCGCGGCCCTTTTTCCCGGCCCGGGCGTACGGGCTCATCCGCAGGCTCGAGTTTTCCTTCTCGTCGTAGAAATGAAAATAATCCCGGTTGCGGAAGTTATTCTCCAGGTTGATATCCCGGTCGGCAACGAGGCTGTGGGTTGTTATTAGATAATTCGGCTCGTCGCCCGAAAACGTCATGCCCCGGGAAACGAGAACGAGGGCGCAGGCGTTGTAGACGAGAAAAGCGGCGAGGAACAGGACGAGAAGTCGTTTTTTGACCGGCAGACGGAGAAACCGGTCGAGAAGCCGGCCCGGCCATCGGCGCCGGATTTCCGGGCGCGGGGCAGCCCGCGTTGCGCTCAGATAAACGACCGCCGCCGCGACAAACAACCCGAGAAGGGCGAGACGGTTCCGGAAATCGGCCCGGTCGAAATAGTCGACGGACAGCAACGGCGCGGCGAGGAGAACGGTGAGCGGCCAAAGCCGCGCGGCCGGTCCCGGACCCTCGTCGGAGCCCTCCGCCGGGCGGACGGCCCGGGTCAGGAGGAAAAAGGCCGTCGCTCCGAGCCCTAAAAAAAGAACCGCGTACGTTCCGGTGGGCCGGAATCCGTGATCGAGGATCGTCGCGTTGACCGCCCGGAACCAGGCCGTCGCGTAGGCGGCCAATCCCGCGGCCGGCGCCAGGAGGAATAGCCGGGAAACCCCGGACTTGGAACCGGACATCATGAGGGGAGTAATAGTCGACTTGTCCGGCCGTGTCAAGAAGAGGGCTTCGGTATTCTCTCCCTCGTCAGTAAATATTTCTCGACCTTCTTTTCAACGACCTCCACACCGATGCCCGGCCCCCGCGGCATGGCGATGAAGCCGTCGTTGTCCAGCACCACCGGCGGCTCGACGATATCTTCGCTGAAGTAACGCCGGGTCTCCGATGTGTCGCCGGGCAGGGAGAAGCCGGGCGCCGCCTGCAGCTGGATGTTCAGGGCGCGGCCGATGCCGGTCTCGTCCATGCCGCCCGACCAGGCCGGGATGCCTCGCTCGGCGCACAGGCGGGCCATCTTTACCGCCTCGAGCAGGCCACCCACGCGCCCCTGCTTGATATTGATCACCCGGCAGCTTTTCAGGGCGATGGCCGCTTCGGCGTCCTCGAGGCCATGGATCGACTCGTCGAGGCAAAGGGGCGTTTCCAGCCGCGCCTGCAACAGCGAGTGCTGGTAGATGTCGTGGTAGGAGAGCGGCTGCTCGATCATGGTCAGCTTGAAGGCGTCGAGGCGGACCAGAAGGCCGGCGTCCTCCAAGGTGTAGTCGCCGTTGGCGTCGGCCATCAGGGCGAGAAGGGGGAAGCGATCGCGCACCGCCTTCACCCATTCGACGTCACGGCCGCGGCCGATCTTCATCTTGACCCGGTGGTAACCGCTCCTCACGGCTTCCTCCACCCTGTCCAACAGGGCCGGAATGTCCTCCTGCAGCCCGATGGAAATTCCCGACATGACTTTCTTGGCCGGGAAGCCCAAAAGCTCATGAAGCGGCAGGCGCCGGCGCTTGGCGATCAGGTCGAGGAGGGCATTCTCCAAAGCGGCCTTGGCCATCTCGTGGCCGCGCACGCGACGGAAGCGGCCCAACAGTCCGGCTAAAAATATTCCCGGCGTCCATTCGGGCAGCAGAAAATCCTTGAGGATGTGGCGGGCCGTGCTCGTGGTCTCGCTGGCGTAATAGGGGTCCGGGTCGGCCACGCATTCGCCCCAGGCGACATGCTCCTTGTCCTCCAGCCGGACCAGCAGCGCCTCCTTGCAACTCCAGGTGGCCACCGAGGTGCCGAAGGGAGCGACGAAGGGCAGGCGTACGACCAGGAGATCGATTTTCTCGATATTGCCGATCGGCTCTTCGAGCCAGGAGAGAGCAGGATCCATGTTCGTCATGGGTCACCTCGGTGAGAAGATTGTATTGAACCGCCGGCCTGTTCGCAAGGGGTGGATGATCTCGGCCCGTTCCTTGACATCACCCGATCCGATGATCTTCCCGAACGCGCGGGGAGAAACGACGAAACGGTTGCCGGGATCATAAGAGCAGCAAAACGCGAGCGTCAAGACAAACGGCCGAAAAAATGTTATATAAAAAGACGTCTTTCCGGGCAAAGATGAGTCATGGAAACTACGAAACGCGGTAAGAAAGTCGTCGTCGTCATGCCGGCGTACAACGCCGAAAAAACCCTAGTGCGGACGCTCGACGACATCGACCGGTCATGGGTGGACGACATCATCCTTGTCGACGACCGAAGCCGCGACGGGACGGTCGCCCTGGCCCGCCGCCTGGGGCTTCGGGTCTTCGTTCACGAAAAAAACACGGGGTACGGCGGAAATCAGAAAACCTGCTATACCGAGGCGATGAAGATCGGGGCCGAGGCCATGGTCATGATCCATCCGGACCATCAATACGACCCGCGGGTCATTCCCCAGCTCGTCCAGCCGCTGCTCGACGGCTCCTGCGACGCCGTATTCGGTTCGCGCATGCTCGGCGGCCGGCCGCTCGAAGGCGGCATGCCGAAGTGGAAATACCTCTCCAACATCTTTCTGACGGCCGCCGAGAACATCGCTTTCTACATGTACTTGACTGAATATCATTCAGGCCTGCGGGCGTATTCCCGACGCTATCTCGAGTCCGTCAACTTCAGGGCGAATTCGGATGGTTTCGTCTTCGATTCCGAGATCATCGCCCAGGGCGTCCTCGGCGGGATGCGGATCCGGGAAATCCCGATCGAGACGCGCTATTTCGCCGAGGCCTCGCAAGTCGGGCCCTGGGGGAGCATCCATTACGGACTGTCCATCCTGAAGATGCTCGTTAAATATAAACTTCACACGAAGGGTTGGGTCCGATACGAGTTGTTCAACGCGCCGGGCGAAGGGCGAACACGTAGGGCGTGACGGCCGTCCGGACGTCCGACTTTCTTTCCAACTGGATCGAAACGCGGTAAAGACTCCGGCCTTTCCAGGGGTAGGCGGGAGGAGACTCGATCGCCCGTGACATCACTTCCCGGTGGGTCGTCACGGCGAAGATTGCGGCGTCGGCGATGTTCAAACGGAGCGTGTAATCGCCGTGAGGCGAGCCGAATTCCACTTCGAGTTTTTCCAGGGGCTTGTTCGAAGCGAAATAAAAATCGTAATCCCGGTTGTCCTCGAAGACCTCGAATCGGCCCGGTTCGCCCATTTTGGCCACTCGGGAGAGAGAAAAAAACGTCCAGCGTTCGCCCGACGGCAGGGCGACCGGCCGGGGCGACATGAGGACGGCCCGGGGGAAGCAAACATACATTGCGAAGAATCCGGCCAGCAGGACCAGAGCCGCGGCGGCGTGCCCGCCGAAGTCCAGGCGCTTGTCGGGTGCCCGGCTGACGGCGAACAGGACGATAAAAAGCGCGAGGGCCGCGATCCAGACGAGGTTAG
Source organism: uncultured Eubacteriales bacterium (assembly GCA_964430165.1). Classification (GTDB taxonomy): domain Bacteria; phylum Acidobacteriota; class Aminicenantia; order Aminicenantales; family UBA4085; genus JAAZPG01. The sequence goes on along the minus strand of CAYSGA010000019.1, from coordinate 10,118 downwards.
GCGTCCAGCCGGTTTCTTCGATTTTGATGTACGACGGCAGGAGGTTGGGGAGAAAAACGTGGAGATTGCTCAGGGTGATGAACAGGCTCCCGGCCCGCTCGGTCGTGCCCAGGGTCGTCTCCTGGTAAAGGGCGAACGGATGACGACAGAGCAGCCAGGTCATCAGAAGCGACAGTCCGGCGGCTCCGTTGAACAAATACCGGAACACGTGTTTCCGGTTGTCGGCGATGAAGGCCCCGATGAAGATCGCCGGAACCCAGATCACCGCAACCAGCGGCCGGGCCTGCGGGGCGTATCCCGCGCGCTGGGTCAGGAACGCGGAAAAGAGAATGTACGGAAGGGCGATGAACAACAGCCAGCCGGCGTCGCCGGCCTTCTTGCGGAGCAGGGACAGGCAACCGAGAAAGGAGAAAACGTAGACCGGGGCGTAAAGAAGCAGGCCGTCCCGCTGGTCGAAGAAGTATCCGGCCAGGGTTTCCCAACGGAACCGGAACGGGATTTCGGTGAAGAGTTGCTTGATGAAGCTCATCGTCTGCCGGCCGTCCATGGCCCCCTGCCACGAGACGGACGTCGGATTGAACGAGCCATAAAGGGCGTATTGAACGGCGAAATAAGCCGCCGCACACAATCCCGCCGGGACGGCCAGGGCGGCTAGGCGGCGCCATCGGACCGCCGGTTCGTTTTGCTTCCACACCTGCCGGATCGCGAAAAGAAATAGAGGAACCTGGATGAAAGCGTACTTCAGCGCGTGAAACCAGATGAAGGAGGCGATCAACAAACTGATCAGAACGCAACCGCCGAAACTACGGGGTCGGCCAAAGCGCAGCCGGCGGAAGACGTACAGGCCGGCCGCGGCGACGAAGATTTCCGGGTAAACGTGATTGGCGTAAAAAAAGACCGGCGCCGAGAGCGCAACCAGGGCCCACAGGCCGAGGGCGAGCCGTTCCCGGCCCCAGGCCTGCCGGGCGTAGAGGTAAATTTGGATTCCGAAAAAAGCCCCGATGAGGCTCATCGCGAAGCGGACGAGAAAAATCAGAGCGCTTTTTCCCAGGGCCAGGCCGAGCGCGTAAAAGGGAAGGAGAAGCACCGATATCCCCGGTGAATGGAAGGAGAAGCGGCTTCCCGGTTTGTTCCCGGGCACGGTATGGGGACGGACCGGACTTCCCGCGGGCATGTATGATTCGAAGTCTTTGTTTTTGTAGTTATCCGCCAGGTCCAGGTCGGCGTCTTTGAGCAGGCTGTGGGAGATCAGGAGGTAATGGGGTTCGTCGCCGCCGAAGGAGACTCCCTTTCCTTTCATGAGAAACGCCCCGCCGTTGATCAGAAGCAGGGAGAGGCCGGCCAGAACGGCGACGCGCCGGCCGGTCGGCCAGGCGATAAAACGGTCGAGGCCGGCGCCCCAATTCGATTTTCCTTCGCGGTCGGCCTGGGCGATGCGGACGATCTTGAGATAGAGGACGGCCAGAACGACGGCGACGACCAGCAAGCCGAGCCGCTCCCGGAGATCATCCCGGGTCAGATAATGGTTCAAGGCCAGCGGCGCCAGAAGGAAAAACGCGACCGGCGCGTATGTCGGAAAATCGAGGGCCAGCGCTTCCTTGTAGCTCAGCCGGCTGTTTTTTCTCCAGATCTGGCTGATCAGGGCCCAGAGCCCGATCAGAAGGACGAAGATCAATACAGCCGCGAGCAGAAGTGGGCCGATTTCCGGGCGGAAGACGTGATTCCGGATCGTGAAGGCGGGCGCCTGGATTTTCAACCGGAGAACAAGCGCGATACCGGCCGACAGCGCGAAAAAGACGACGGGCCGGAGAATGCGCCGGAACGTTTTCATCCTCAAGACTTTATGTCGGAGGAGCATCCGTGTCAAGGCGGCAGCGGCGATAGCCTGCCCGTGTTCTCAGGGTCCTGCCGCCCCGACTCGGCGGGCCTCTCCGGCCGTCAGTTAATAATGTTCAATGAAAACGAAAGGAAATCACAGCGAAAGACTCCAGGTCCGCGCTCCTCCGTTTTGGATTATAATGGACCCGCCATGACCGATGTTCCACCCGCCGCGCTTCAGCCGGACCCGCCGCGGACGGTTTTTATCGAACTTACCAGCGCCTGTAACATGCATTGCTCTTTCTGCCCTTCGGACGTCCTCCGCCGCCCGAAAGGGCATCTTGAGGACGCCTGCCTGAAGAGTTTTCTCGACCAAATCCACGCCCACGGCCTCCATCCCCCCGTTCTTCTCAATGTCCTGGGCGAGCCGCTCCTCAATAAAAAAATATATCCGCTCCTGGACGAGCTGGAGGCGGCTGGGCATCCCGTCACCCTGATCACGAACATGACCCTCCTGGGCGACGGCGAAGTTCGGAGGGAATTGCTGCGCCACGGCAACCTGACTCTGGCCCTGAGTCTCCAGACGGCAACGCCGCGCTCTTACGAAATGAGGGGATACGATCGTCTGCCGTTCAAGGCGTACGAAAAAATATTAGGGACGGTCGTCGAGGATAAATTTCGGCAAAAGAGCGGCGTCCGGCTCGAAATCCACGTCGCTTCGAATTTCGTGATGACCCGGGACGCGACCATTCAGGCCGACGGCGAACTCGGTCTCTGGGCCAATTTCCCGGACGAAAAAACCGAACGGCGCTGGATCGCCCGGACGCTCCGCCGCCTGGAACGACTGGCGGGGCGGATGAAAAGAAAATACGCAAGGGCCTATGCCGCCGCCCGGACCGCAGCCGCGGCGAAATACCGGGACCATATCGGGACGAAAATCGCCGTGAACCGGGCCGGCCTTCCTCCCGATTTCCATAGGTTGAAGGACGAAGTGTTTTGGGGATACATGGCCCTGCCCGACGTTTTTCTCGTTTTCAAATCGTTCGAGCTTTGGACGCGGGACCGGGCGTTCCTTCGGGCCGCCTTTCCGCCCGGTCGATTCACTTATATCGAGGAACGCGTCGATCCCCGGCCCTGCGTCATGGCCGACAACCTCGGCCTGCTGGCCGACGGGAGTTTTGTTCTGTGCTGCCTGGATTACGAGGGGGAAATGAATTTGGGCAATATAGACCAAACCTCCGTAGCGGACGTCCTCCGGTCCGAACGGCGGGCGGCCGTCCGCCGCGACGCGATGGCCGAAGCGCTTTGCCGCCGCTGCCGCGGCAACCTCTTCGTTTTCGACACAGCCTTGCTTCCGGACCGGTCCGAACAACCGGTCGACAAGTTCGGCCGGGGTTTCTGGCCTCGCGAAGACGGCCTTCACGGAGTGGGCGGCCGTTGGACGAACGGGAAAGCCTGGGCGTATGTCTACGCTCGTATTCCGGCCCGGAAAATTCATTTATCGTTCCGGTCCGATTTCGAGGATGGGGTGCCGATCCTTGTCGCGATTTCCGCCTACGATCCGGATTCCGACGGTTTCCCGGAGGTCTCCGCTTCCAGGCGCTTAGCCGGCCGGAAGGAACAGACGATCGCCTTTGAGGCGGATTTCGATTTTCTCCCGGGCCGCCTTTACCGGATCGAAATCGACTCGCCCTCCTTCGTCCCGGACGATATTCTCCACAACGGCGACACCCGCCGCCTCGGCCTGGCCGTCTTCTCGATTTCGATTCGGACGTGACTTCCGTCACGGCGCCCGAAGGCGGCCGGTTTTCCGCCCGCGGGCTCATCCGGCCTTCGAAGGTGCACCTCCCGGTTTCTGAACCGCGGGACCGTTTTTTCGTATGCATACAGGACGACCGGGCCGTCGGTTTCCGTCGTTTCCCCGAACGGACGGAAGACGCCCGGATCTCAGGGAGGTTTATCGTGAACATCCGCCGGATCACCCTCGCGACTTTTATGATCGGCTTTATCCTGGCCCCGCTGGCCGCCGAAGACGGGGCCGTTTTAAAACTGACCCTGGATGAGGCGATCGCCCGAGCGCTCAAGAACAACCTCGACATCGCCGTCGAGGCTTACAATCCCGAACTGGCGGCCGGTCAACTCCTGAAGGCCAGAGAAACGTTCCTGCCCCGGTTCGATTTGAGCTTCGGCAACGATCATTCCGAAAGCCCTTCGTATTGGTGGCTGCAGGGCGAGGGGACGAGTATCGACAAATACAGAAGTTATTCCGCGGCAGTCGCCCAGGTGATCCCGACGGGAGGCAGTCTCTCTCTCTCCCTCCAGAGCTATCGCTCGGAAACAAACCAGTCCTTCCAACTGATCAACCCCCGCTTTGGGACGACGCTGACCGTCAGCTTCAGCCAGCCGCTCCTCAAGGATTTCGGGCTCAAAATCGCCCGCCGCCAGATCCTGGCGGCCGAAAAAAACCTCGAAATCGCCGACGTGCAGCTCCGCGGCACGTTGATGGATACGATCTACCTCGTCCAGGAGGCCTATTGGAACCTGGTCTACGCCGTCGACAGTCTCCAGGTCACGCGGCAGTCTCTCGAGTTGGGCCGCGACCTCCTGGCTAAAAATAGGAAGGAAGTCGAGTTCGGCCAGTTAGCCCCGATCGAAATTCTCAATGCCGAAGCCGCCGTCGCTCAGCGGGAAGCCGACCTGATCCAGGCCGAGGCGTTGATCACCCGCTCCCGGGAAGTCCTGAAATCGATTCTAAATCTTCCCGCCGCCGGCGGCGCCCCGGGCACGACCCTCGAGCCCGTGGATCGCCCGGTCGTCCAGGACATCGCCCCGGACCTGGACGAGGCCCTGATAAGGGCGGTGGAAAACCGAACCGAACTTCAGGCCCTCCAAAAGGCCGTCGACAACAAAGCCCTCAATCTGACGGTCGCTAAAAACCAGCTGCTGCCTTCCTTGAACTTCGATTTCTCGTATTCGAGCCCGGGGATTTCCGGAGACCGGATCAAGTATCTTAACGACGATCCCTTTATGGGCGTCATCGTCGGGAAGGAACCCGGCAGCGCGTCGGATTCGATGAAGGATGCGGTCAAGTTTCTCTACAACAACTGGAACGTCGGGCTGACGCTCTCCTTCCCGCTGGGCAACGCCCTGACCCGGGCCGACTATGCTTACGCCCAGACCGACCTGGCCCAAAGCCAGGTCCGGTTGAAATATCTTCAACAGCAGGTGTCCCTTGAGGTGGCCGATGCCGTCCGGGCGGTCGAAACCAACGTCAAACGGATCGAGGCCTACCGGCTGGCCCGCACGTTGGCCGAAAAAAGCCTCGACGCGGAACAGAAGAAACTGGCCGTCGGGATGTCGACGAATTATTTCGTCCTGGATTTCCAAGACCGGCTGGCCGGGGCCAGGTCCCTCGAACTCAAGGCGAAGATCGATTATATCCTGTCCGTTGAACGCCTGGAGAGGGCAACGGGGATGAGTCTCATCCGGCGCGGAATCAGGTGATCGCGGGCGGCCCATTCGCGTTTCTGGACAAGCCGGTCGATTTCAAGCAACTCCTGAGCGTGATCGAATCCCTGCGGAACTGAGCCCCGTACCGACGACCGCGCCGTCTTCAGCGTTTGACGAGATACGGAAAATTCCGGGCGATTTTGCGGGTGAAGGCCTTCACCAGTTGTTCGGAAGAGCTGCCGACGCTCCCCTCCAGTTGGTGGGAATATTTCCAGAACAGCTCCCCGGAGGCCCCGTCGTGAATCGTGAGATCGACGTTGACCTTGTTGGTCGGACCCCAAAAGCCGAGCAAAACTCCCAGGGCGACGGCCGCGGCTTCGGACATCGGCTTTTCCCGCTGGATTTTTCCGGAGATGACCGCATCGACATCGAGAAGCCGGGCCAGGTCCTCCTTGGCGTACGTCCGTAAATTGGCGAAATCGATTTTGTTTTTCGCCAGGATAGCGTTGGTTTTGTCGACGTCCTGAAAAGCCACGGTGAAATCGGCGCTTTTTTTCAGGAAACGGGAATAGAAAAGAGCCTGTGTGCCGAACCCTTCGTCCTTTTCCATTTCCCTGAGCATTTCGACCGTCATTCCCTTGGGCAGCCGGGTGGAGGAAATGGAGACGTCGAAAGGAAGCAGGGCGACGACACGGTGCGTTGGCCGGATTTCATGGAATTGGGGGGAGCGGTAGACCGTGGCGCAGGCGCCCAGGGAAAACGCGGCGATGAAGACAAGGACGATGGTTTTTTTCATGGGATCTCCTCTTCCTTCGTTTCTTTTATCATAATCAGCGCTCCCCGCGCGTGTCAATCGGGCGGACATCCGGTCAAAACGACGCCGAAACACCCGCGGAATAAAACGTTCCGTGGGAGACCGAGGCGTTCGCGTAGAGACTCCAGCGGCGGTCGAGGCGGAACCCGATCTCCAGGCCGGCCACCGGGGCGATAATCATGGCCGGAACGTCGTCGCTGCTTTCCCGGATTTCGGCGATCGTCCGGTCCAGACGGTCGGAATACGTGTATTCCCCGAGGAGAGTTCGGGCGAGGAGCGCCAAGTCCGTCGAGACCCGGCCCCATAAGGGGAAGCCCGAAACTCCGGCCCGAAGGGCGAGGTCGAAAAACCGCGTGGAAACGGCCGTCCAACGCCCCAGGATGGAAATCCCGAGTCCGTCGAGCTCGACCGTCCCTGACGCCGTTCCGTTAAGTTCGGCGACGGGAAGGCCGATGATTTGAACGGTTTCCGAAGCCGAAGCGGTGAACGGAACCCGGAACCGGAAGACATCGCCCCGCGCTCCGAGGGCGAACCGGCTTCGTCCGAGAGGAACCCATATCTCCGCATAAAAAGAGCGTCCGGACGAGGTCAGGTCGATGTCCGCCCGGACGGGGGAAAGCATCCATTCCGGCAGGGCGGAATTCAGGAATTCATTGAATTCGCCCTGGACGATTTTTTCGCACCGGGATTCGATCAAGGTGTGAAACGGAGACAACGTCCAGCCGCCGAAGCCGACCCGGACCTCGACGGCGGCCGGGGCCGGCGGCGGGGAGGCGAACAAAACGGCTGAAACGAGCGCCGCGATTCCGCGGGCAATTCTCGTCCGGATCATGGCCCAAATTTATCATAATTCGCCGAAAGTTTCCCTTTGCGGCCGTTCTTCCCATTAAAATAAAAAATTCTCTTGCCTAAAAGAACATTTTCGTGTATATTACCCCCTTGACATCTGGCCGGTATTTGTGCAAACGAGTCGCTCTAAGGACATCCCGAGACACATCGCTTGACGTTCCTCCCTCATGTTGAAATTCAAATCTCAAGGATTTTTTAATGCGTTTTGACGAACTGAACTTGAACCCCAAGCTCCTCCGCGCGATCGCGGAGAGGGGTTACGTGGAGACGACCGACGTCCAAACCCGGACGCTGGCCGAGACTCTCCTTGGCCGCGACGCGGCCATCCAATCGCAGACGGGTACGGGAAAAACCGCCGCCTTTCTGGTGACTGTTTTCGACCGTCTCCTCCGGGATTCGTCCCGAAAAAGCGGGCGGACCCTGATCATCGCACCCACCCGCGAATTGGCCGTCCAAATAGAGGGGGAGGCCGAGCTGCTGAACAAGCGCCTCGGGTTCACCATAGGTTGTTTCTACGGCGGCGTCGGCTACGAACAACAGGAAGCCGTCCTCCGCAAGGGGGCCGACATCCTGATCGGAACTCCGGGCCGTCTCCTGGACCTGGAGGAAAAGGGGATTCTCCGGCTCGGCGACATCCGCATTCTGGTGATCGACGAGGCCGACCGGCTTTTCGACATGGGCTTTCTTCCCGATATCAAGAGGATCGTCAAGAAAATCCCGGCGGCCGGCCGCCGGCAAAGCCTCCTATTCAGCGCGACGCTGAACCGGCTCGCCCGGCGGGTCGCCGCGGAATTCCTGAGGGAACCGGTTTATATCGAGTTGACCCCCGAACAGGTCACCGTGGAGGCGATTTCCCAGGAGCTTTACCGGGTTGGAAGCCACCTCAAGGCCAACCTCCTTCTCGGGCTTCTCAAGGCGGAGTCGCCGCGAAACGCCCTGATTTTCACCAATACCCGCCACGCGGCGGAGCGGTTGGCCAAGAAACTCGAACGGAACGGGTATCACGGCCATTTTTTAACCGGGGACCTGCCTCAGAAAAAGCGGATGAAAATCATCGACGACTTCTCCGCCGGCCGGTTCCCGTTTCTGGTCGCGACCGACGTGGCCGCCCGCGGTCTTCATATCGAAGGCCTGGAAATGGTCGTCAATTATGACCTTCCCGAGGATATCGAAAACTACGTCCATCGGATCGGACGCACCGGCCGGGCCGGACAGACCGGAAAAGCCGTCTCCCTGGCCTGTGAAAAATATGGCGACAAGCTTTCTGAAATCGAAGCGTATATCGGCATGAGAATTCCCATCAAAACGGCGACGCCGCAATTGTACGTCTCCGACCGGGGCTTCGAGGCCGAGCTCAAGGCCCGGGAGGAACGGAAGCGCTCCGGCGGGTTCGGGAGAGGGCGCGGCTTTTCGGGCGACCGCCGGTCGTCCCGCAAGGACGATTTCGGCGGGCGCGGGAATCCGCCCCCGCCTCGGCTTCAGCCGGTTCCTCGGCCGGAGTAATTCCGCCCGTCAGCCGCGATTTTATGCGGCGTCCGCTGTCGTCCTTTCAGCCGCCAGGCCGACATCATCTTTTTTCGCTCGGCTTCAAATCCCGGTGGAGACGCCGGATCCTGAAGAGATCCCGCAGCATGGCGGCCGACGAATAGAAAAGACGGACCTTGCTTTCGGGGGAGTTGGTCCAGACGATCGGTACCTCCCCGATCGAATATCCGAGGCGGCGACCCACGAAGAGGGTCTCGACGTCGAAACTGAACCCGTTCACGCGAAGGCGGGAAAAAATGTCGCGAGCGGCTTCCCGCCGGAAAAGCTTGAAGCCGCATTGCGTGTCCCGGATCCCTTTGAGGACGAGGCCGCGGACGAGGATGTTGAATATTTCCCCCATGCTTTCCCGAAGGAAGCTCTGGCGCCGTCGAATGTCCGACCCGGCCAGCGCCCGGGAGCCGACGACGATGTCGTTTCCGGCCTCGATCCCGGAAAAGAGTTTTTCGAATTCCGCGATCGGCGTGGAAAGGTCGGCGTCGGAGAACAGGATCAATTGCCCGGAGGCCGCGAGCATTCCTTCCCGGACGGAGAATCCCTTGCCCCGGTTTTCCGCCCGGCGCAGGATCCGGTCGTTCGGGCGTCCGCGGAGGGCCTCGGCGGCGATCTCGCTCGTTCGGTCCGTGGACCCGTCGTCGACGACGATGATTTCGGATGCGCCCTTGAACAGGGGAAGGGCATCGACGGGCACGGCGATGTTGGATATTCTCCCGCCGATCAGGAAGGGCGCCCCGTCGCCGGTTCCGAAAGGATCGATCCGGGATTCGAGAAAAGCCCGGATCGTCAGCAGGGTGTCCGCGAGGCGGGCTTCCTCGTTGTACGCCGGGACGATGACGGAAAGAAAAACCGCCGCTTCGGGTCTCGACATGCCGCGTTCATCCTACCATAAACGGCCCCGTTCTTGAGCCCTTTTCGAGGCTGTGTTAAGATTCCACCGTGAAGATCTCGGCGGTGCTGATCACCTACAACGAAGAGGCAAACATCGAAGCCGCGCTCCGGAGCCTGGAAGAGGTCGTCTCCGAGATCATCGTCGTCGACAGCCAGTCAACGGACCTGACCGTGAAAATCGCCCGGCGCTTCACGCCGAGGGTCTTCGAACGGAAGTGGACGAATTATTCCGACCAGAAGAATTATGCCGACGGCCTGGCCGCGCACCCCTGGATTCTTTCACTCGATGCCGACGAGCGGTTGTCCCCGGAATTGCGCGAGGAGATCAAGGCGCTCGGTTCGGTGGAGCCGGAATGCTCCGGATTCTCGATGCCCCGAAGGGTTTTTTACCTCGGCCGCTGGATCAAGCATTCCGGGTGGTATCCCGACCGGAAAGTCCGCCTTTTCCGCAAGAACCGGGCCCGTTGGGAAGGGGCTTATGTTCACGAGGATCTCGCGGTTGACGGCGAGATTTGCAAACTCAAGGGAGACATCCTTCATTTCACCTACCGCAACATCGCCGACCACCTGGCCCGGATCAACCATTTTTCCGACCTGGGCGCCCAGAAGCTGTACGCCCAGAGGAAAAAATGCCGGCTCCGGCACCTGCTCCTTGTCCCGCCGGGCCGGTTCATCAAATCCTATATCCTCCGGCGCGGGTTCCTGGACGGTTTCGCCGGGCTCGTCATCGCCGTCCTCAACGGGCACGGGATTTTCG
>CAYSGA010000018.1:0-14687 GCA_964430165.1 uncultured Eubacteriales bacterium | reverse complement strand
GAGCTCATGGCTCCGGCCATCGCCAATGCCTACTTCCACGCCACTGGACGGCGGCGCTGCCGGCTGCCCATCGGCGGTGAAAAATGAAGACGACGGCTCCTTCCATACTCGTCGTCAACGGCCGCAGCTTGCGCATTACGGCCCGCGACCGGCGCAAGAATCTTCTGACGTTCCTGCGGGAGGACCTGGACCTGACCGGGGCCAAGCGAGGCTGCGGCATCGGCGTTTGCGGCGCCTGCACCGTCCTGGCCGAAGGCCGGCCGCTGCGCGCCTGCCGCACCCTCGTCGCCGACGTCCTCGGCCGCAACCTGACGACCATCGAGGGGCTGGCGGGGCCGGACGGCGGCCTTCATCCGCTGCAGCAGGCCTTCGTCGACTGCGGCGCCATCCAGTGCGGCTTCTGCACTCCGGGAATGGTTTTATCGGCCCATGCCTTTTTACTGAAACATCCCGAGCCGGGCCGGGCTGAAGCGCGCCGGGCCATCGCCGCCAACCTCTGCCGCTGCACCGGCTACCAGCAGATCATCGACGCCATCATGGCCGCCGCCCTGTTCTACCGCAAAAAGGAGTGACCGCGTGAAAGACATGTCCCTGGAAGAGAATCTGCGGGAATTGGCCGGATTGAAGGCCGATCTCGGCAACCGCGATTTCCTGTTGACCTGGGAGCACTCCCGGGACGAGATCCGCTCGATTCTGCTCGCGGCCCGATGCCTGCGGGAGCTCCACGGCGCCGGACGGTCGCTGCGCGTATTCGACACCGGGCTCGCCGTCTCGATATTCCGCGACCAGTCGACGCGAACGCGCTTCAGCTTCGCCGCGGCTGCGGGCGCGCTCGGCCTGACGCCAGCCGACCTGGACGAGGCCAAGTCGCAGATCGCCCACGGCGAGACGGTGCGCGAGACGGCCGTCATGATCTCCTTCCTGGCCGAGGTCGTCGGCATCCGCGACGACATCTTCCTGGGCGAGGGTAACCGCTATATGCGCGAGGTGGCCGCGGCCCTGCAGGAGGGATACGAACAGGGCGTGCTCTCCCGGCGGCCGGCGGTGATCAACCTTCAATGCGACGTCGACCACCCGACCCAGACTCTGGCCGACCTGCTCCATCTCGAGAGCCGGTTCGGCGGGCTCGCCGGGTTGCGCGGCCGGAAGTTCGTCATCTCCTGGGCCTTTTCACCGAGCTACGGCAAGCCGCTTTCCGTGCCGCAGGGCTTGATCGGCCTCCTCCCCCGCTTCGGCCTGGACGTAACGCTGGCTTATCCCAAAGGCTACGACCTGCTGCCCGAGGTGGTCGCCTTGGCCGGAAAACAGGCGGCCGCCTCCGGAGGGACTTTTCGCGTCAGCCACGATATGGCTGAAGCCTTCGACGGGGCCGAGATCATCTACCCCAAGTCCTGGGCGCCCATGCGGGTCGCCCGGCGGCGGACCGAGCTTCTGCAAAAATCGGACCGGGAGGGGTTGGATGCCCTCGAAAAGGAATGCCTAGAGGAGAACGCCCGCCACAAATCCTGGCACTGTGACGAAGCCCTGATGAAGCGCACGGCCGCCGGCGCCGCGCTTTACATGCACTGCCTGCCGGCGGACATCAGCGGCGTTTCCTGCCCGCAAGGGGAGGTGAGCCGGGGAGTTTTCGAGCGCTTCCGGTTGGAGACCTATCGCCAAGCGTCCTGGAAGCCCTTCGTCATCGCCGCCCTGATCATCCTGACCCGTCTGCCGGACCCGGCGGCGTCGCTACGGCGACTGGCCGAGGCCGGAACATCGCGCGTCCGCTGAGGTAATGAAATGTCGAAAATCATCAAGCACATGAACGAGACGGTGATGCGCAAGACGGCGGCGCGCTGCCGCGAGCGGGGCATCGTCATCCCCACGTTCGCGGAGCTCCGCGATCCGAAGAAAATCCCGGCCGGCATCCGAAACAAACTCCCGGGCTTGGACATGGACGACGTCCATCCGCTCAACCTCTTCCGCATCAGCTGGAAAAACGACGTCCGCACGGGACTCTACGGCCCGGTCAACGCCCTCGAGCTTCCGGCCGCGGTGACCGGCATCGAGGCTGCGGTCATCGGCCTGGTCGGCAAGCATTTTCCCACCGGGTCCCACAAGGTCGGAGCGGCCTTCGGCTGCCTCGTGCCAAGGCTGGCCTCGGGCGAGTTCGATCCCCAGGTCCACAAGGCGGTCTGGCCGTCGACCGGCAACTACTGCCGGGGGGGCGCCTTCGACTGCGCCCTGCTCGGCTGCCGCGCCGTCGCCATCCTGCCCGAGGAGATGTCCAACGAGCGCTTCGAATGGCTGCGCGCCATTGGCGCCGAAGTCATCGCCACCCCCGGCTGCGAATCCAACGTCAAGGAGATTTACGACAAGTGCAAAGAATTGAGACCGGATCCGCAATACGTGATTTTCAACCAGTTCAGCGAATTCGGCAATCCTCTTTATCACTATCACGTCACCGGCCCCGCGGCCGAAGAGGCCTATGAGGCGAGCCGGCCGGAGCGGGGCCGCCTGGCCGCCTTCGTGTCCGCGACCGGCTCGGCCGGAACCATCGCCGCCGGCGATTTCCTCAAGACCCTGCACCCGCAGATGCGCATCGTCGCCGCCGAAGCGCGGCAGTGCCCGACGCTCTATTTGAACGGCTTCGGCGGCCACCGCATCGAGGGCATCGGCGACAAGCACGTGCCCTGGGTCCACAACGTCCGCAACACCGACGCCTTGGCCGCGATCGACGACGAAGACTGTCTGCGCCTCCTGCGGCTCTTCAACGAGGAGGCCGGCCGCCGCTACCTGCAGGGCCTCGGCGTGTCGGAGGCCGAAGGCCGGAGCCTGTCGCTCCTGGGTATTTCGGGAATCTGCAACCTGTTGGCGGCAGTCAAGGCGGCGCGGTATTTTGAGCTGGGGAAAGAGGATGTCATCTGCACCCTCTTCACCGACTCGCTCGATCTCTACCGCTCCCGCCTCGAGGAGATGCGCCGGAGCCGCGGCGCCTACCGCGAGATCGACGCCGCCCGGGATCATGCGGCGGTGATCGCCGGCCAGGGGATCGACTGGTTCAAGGAGCTGGGCTACTACGACCGCAAGGCCGTGCACAACCTCAAGTATTTCACCTGGGTCGAGCAACAGGGCAAGACCAGCGAGGAGCTGACGGCCCAGTGGCGGCCGGAATACTGGCAGGAGATGTTCACCGGAGAGATCGACGCCTTCGAGCGTCTGATCGCCGATTTCAACCGCGAAGTCGGGTTGTAAGCCGCGGGGGCGGCGGGCGCCTACCCGCGATTCACGGCGAAATCGATTGCTTCCCTGCTCCAGGAAGCCGAAGTTCGGATAGCCGGGATCACGCCTTCGGGTTCGTCGACGAACGTCCACATCTCCAGGTGCCGCGGATGCATGAAATTCTCGCGGACGCACTTCTCCAGCATCTGGCGAAGCGGCTCGTAATGCCCGTTCGTGCTGCCCGTCCTCCCATCGTTCTTGACATCAACCGAACCCGAATTTATGCTTGTCAACAGTGACCGGCAAGATATTTCTCATCAACGACAGGGAAGAGTCCATTTTTCGGAGCCACGGGACCGTTCTCCTGGACGTCCTGCGGGATGACCTCGGGCTCACCGGAACCAAGGACGGCTGCCGCGAAGGCGACTGCGGCGCGTGTGTCGTCCTGCTCGGCATCCCGCAGCCGGACGGAATCAGCTATCGGACGGTCAACTCCTGCCTGCTCCCCTTGGGCGATGTGGCCGGACGCCACGTCGTGACCATCGAGGGTCTTAGCCAAGCGGATCTCAGCCCGGTCCAACGAGCCTTGGTCGAGGAAGGCGCGATCCAGTGCGGATTCTGCACGCCCGGACTCGTTATCGCTCTCACCGGTTTTCTCCTCAATGGCGCTCCTCTGTCCACAGCCGACGGGATCGCCGCGCTGGGCGGGAACATCTGCCGCTGCACGGGACACGTGGCCATTCGGCGCGCGATCGATCGCCTGGGTGTACAATTCCCCGATCTCGAGCCGGCGGGCGGGCCGTCTTCTTCGGCGCGGATCGCCGCTCTCGTCGAGAGAGGGATCCTGCCCGGCTATTTCCTCGATGTTGCCGCCCGTCTCCGCCGTCTGCCCGCGGCCGCCGCGGCAGAGGCCCCGGGCGAAAAAAACGAAGCCTGTTCTCCCGTTTTGGTCGCCGGCGGTACGGATCTCTTCGTCACGCGGGCCGAACAGCTCCGGGACGCCGAATTGACCTTTCTCTCGCACCGGGAGGACCTCCAGGAGATCCACATCAAGGACGGTCTCTGCTGCCTTGGCGCGGCGACACCCCTGACCGCGATCGAGGCGTCTCCCGTCATCCGGCGGTTGTTTCCCGATCTCGGCCGGCACTTCGCCCAGATCGCCTCGCTCCCTATCCGGAATCGGGCGACGGTTGCGGGCAACATCGTCAATGCTTCGCCGGCGGGCGATCTTTCGGTGATGTTCCTGGCCCTGAACGCGACGGTGGTTCTCGGGCGGGGAGAACGGAAGAGAACGGTCGCCCTTCGCGATTTTTTCCGGGACTACAAGGTCCTGGACATGGCCGCGGACGAGATGATCGCCGAGATCTGTTTCCCGGTCCCCGACACCGCCACCCACTTTAATTTCGAGAAAGTCAGCCGGCGCGCCCACTTGGACATCGCCAGCGTCAATTCGGCGATACGGCTTCGCGTCCAGGACGACCTCATCGTCGAAGCGCATGTGGCAGCGGGGAGCGTCGCGCCCGTGCCGCTCTATCTCCGAAGCACCGTCGCGTTTCTCCAGGGTCAGCCGATTTCGGCGGCCACCGCGCGCGCGGCCGCGGCCGTCGCGGGCGGCGAAATTTCGCCGATCAGCGATGTCCGCGGCTCGGCGGACTACAAACGGGCCCTGTTGCAGCGTCTGCTGTTGGCCCACTTCCTCACGATGTTCCCGAGCGCATCCGCGAGGAGGACCTCGGATGAAGCACGACGACGCCCTCCTGCATGTGCGCGGTGCGGCCCGGTTTATCCGTGACCTCCCCGTTCCCCAAGGGACGCTCTATGCCGCCCCCGTTCCCTCGCCTGTCGCCCACGGAAAGGTCAGGACGCTCGATCCCGCGGCCGCGGCCGCGCACGACGGCGTAGTGGCCGTGTTCACGGCCCGTGATATTCCGGGACAAAACCAGATCGGCAACATCATCCAGGACGAACCCTTGCTGGCCGCGGATGAGGTCGACTACGCGGGTCAACCCCTGGCGCTGATTGTCGCGGAAAGCATGGCGGCCGCCCGCGCCGCCCGGCCCTTGATCGGGCTTGAGATCGAATCGCTTCCGCCCGTGCTCGACCCGCGGCAAGCCTGGGCGCGGGGAGAAATCATCGGCGTGCCCCGCACCTTTGCCTTGGGCGACGTGGACCAGACGTGGCCCCGTTGCCACCTCGTGGTCAGCGGCCGCGCCGATTCCGGCGGGCAGGAACATGTCTATCTGGAGACGCAGACGGCGCTCGCCATTCCCCAAGACCACGGCGGCGTGAAGGTCTTTTCGGCGACCCAGGCCCCAACCGTGGTCCAACGCACCATCGCCCGCGTGTTGGGTCTGGCCATGCACCAGGTGGAGGTCGATGTGCCGCGCCTCGGCGGCGCCTTCGGGGGCAAGGAGGATCAGGCCACGGCCTGGGCCGCCTGGGCCGCCCTGGCGGCCTTCCGGCTGGGTCGCCCCGTCGCGCTGACCTTGAGCCGCCAGGAGGACGTCCGATGGACCGGCAAACGCCACCCGTATTCGTCGGATTACAGGATCGGATTGACCGAACACGGCAAGATCCTGGCTTATGAGGTGACCTTCTACCAGAACGCGGGCGCCAGCGCGGATCTTTCGCCCGCCGTCCTGGAACGGACGCTGTTTCACACAACCAACAGCTATTTCATTCCTCATGTGCGGGCCACGGGCGTCAGCTGTCGGACGCATCTCCCGCCGTTTACCGCGTTTCGCGGCTTCGGCGCGCCGCAGGCCATGTTTGTCATGGAGGCGGCCATCACCCATGCCGCCGCGGCGCTTCATGTCCCGGCCGTAGAGATCCAGCGTCAAAATCTCCTCCGCTCCGGCGACGAGTTGCCGTATGGCATGCGCCTTCAGACCGACAGCCCGGTTCGCTGCTGGGACGAGCTTGACAAGCAGCACGACCTTCAGGCCAGCCGCGCCCGAGTGGCGGCCTTCAACCGCGATCACCCGCTGATCAAGAAGGGTTTGGCCTTGATGCCGGTCTGCTTCGGCATTTCGTTTACCACCACGATGCTCAATCAGGCGGCCGCCCTGGTGCACGTGTACACCGACGGCAGCGTCGGAATCTCGACCGCGGCGGTGGAGATGGGGCAGGGCGTTAATCGCAAGATCCGCCGGGTCGCGGCCCGCACGTTGGGCATCGAGCTCGATCGGATCCGGATGGAGAGCACCAACACCAGCCGCGTCGCCAACACCTCGCCCACCGCCGCGAGCAGCGGCGCCGACCTCAACGGCCAGGCGACACGACTGGCCTGTCTCCAGATCTTGGAGCGCTTGAAACAGGCGATCTCGGCGGAGCGCAATTGCCCGGCGGATCAAATCAGCATCGAACACGAAGAGGTGGTCCGGGCCCATCAGCAGATGGGGCTCTCCTGGGAGCCGCTCATTTCGTGGGCCTATTCTCGCCGCATCCCCTTGTCGGCGTATGCGGGCTACGCCACGCCGGGCCTTCACTTCGACAAGTCGAAGGAGAAGGGTCACCCCTTCGCCTACCATGCCGTCGGGACCGCCGTGGTCGAAGCGACCGTCGATGGATTGCGGGGCATTCCCCGCATCGATTCCGTCAAGATCGTCAACGACGTGGGCCAGAGCCTCGATCCGGCCATCGACCGCGGGCAGATCGAAGGCGGCGTCGTGCAAGGGATAGGCTGGATGACGTGCGAGGAGCTCGTCTATTCGCCCGAGGGGAAGATCCTGACCGACAGCCTGGCCACGTACAAGGTCCCCGACATCGGCGCGACCCCCGAGGTCACCATCGCCTTTCTCGACGACGCCCCCCAGCCGGCTGGGATCCTGGGCGCCAAGACCGTGGGCGAGCCGCCTCTGATGTACGGGATCGGCGCTTATTTTGCGGTGCTCGATGCCTTGCGGGCCTTTCGTCCGGAGCTTCCCCTTTCTTTTCACGCTCCCCTGACAGCGGAGAGGACGTTCCGGGCCCTTTGGTTGTGAGATTCTTGCGGCTCGGGCGGGAAAAAGATCGCCGACCGACGGGTGTTTACTTGGCCCCGCCGCTGTCCGGCATTACCGGCATCCGCGGGTGTTTGGCGAACGAGAACGCCAGCTGCTCGTACCAGGAGTCGGACGAGAGCGCCATACGCAGGATCTGCTTCCATACGTCCACCGGCGGACCGAACTCCTTCCAGTCGATCACCATCACCCGCACGCCGCGCCGACGCATCTCCTGGAGCAACAGCTTGTAGTTCTTGTCGAGGTGCTGGAGGTAGTCCAGCGGCACGCCGGCCTCCTGCTCGCGAGCCCGGCTCTCCATCCGGCGGTGGCATTCCTCGGGCGAGACATCGAGGTAGACAAAGATGTCGGGCGGCATCACGTCGCGGCTCATATTGCGGAACACGTCCACGTACAGATCGAATTCCTGGCTTGTCATGAAGCCGCGCTCCATGGCGGTGGTGGCGAACACGGTGTCGCCGTAGATCGGCCGGTCCTGGATTACCACCTGGCCCTGCGGACCCCAGGCCATCTCCACGGCCAGTCGGTGCTGCTCGTAGCGCTGGCAGAGCATGAACATCTGCATCGAGAAGCCGCCGCCGGTGTTCTTTCCGGTGCGCAGGTCCTCGTAGTAGTGGTCGAGGAAATGGGCGAATTTGGGATGGTGGGTGGGCTCCTCCAGCACGCGGGCCGGCCAGCCGGCGGCGGTGGCGGCCGAGCTGATGGCATGGCAGGCGTTGGTCTTGCCCGCCCCGATGTTGGCGTCAATAGTGATGAACAGCCCTTGTTTGCGCGGCTTCTCGGCTTGGTCCATGGATTGTTCCTTTCACTAAATCAATGAAGGCGTATGCAGATCTGCGGGATGCCGGACCGTTCAAGGGTATAGGCAAACGGCCCGAAAATCAAGCAAAAAAAATCCCTTAACCGGTCCTAGGCAGCTCCCTGGCCGCGCTGATGACGGGCACCCCGGCCAAGGCAACTCTGCCCGGTTTCTTTCTAAAGACCCAGGCAGCCCGGAAGATCTTTGATGGCGGCAATGATGAATGTCGGTGCCTGGCCGGCGGGTACGGGGACCCGGCCGGGGTTGAGCCAGCAGAAATCCATGCCGGCGTTGAGGGCGGCGGCCATGTCCGAGGTCACGCTGTCGCCGACATAGAGGACTTCGTCGGCTGCGACGCCGGTCTTTTGCAGGGCGAACGCGAAAATTCGCGGGTCGGGCTTGGCGATGCCCACCTCCTCGGAAATAACTACGGCCTGAAAATAAGGGGTTATGGGCGAGGCGGCGAAACGCCTGCGCTGCACCGAGGCGATGCCGTTGGTGACGAGGGCCAGGGAGAACTCTTTGGCCATCCTTTGGACGGTAGCCAGGGCTCCGGGCAACAACTGCGACTGGCCGGACAAGGCCTCGAGGTAAAAGGCGCTGATCCTGTCCACGGGCAGTTCCGAAATGTTGAGCTCAACGGCCAGGCGGCGGAAGCGCTCGACGCGCAAAGTGGCTTGGTCGGTTTCACCGCGCTCGAAGGCCTGCCACACGTCGCGGTTATGGCGGCGGTAGGCGTCGAGAAATATCCCCGGTTCGATGCGGAGGCGGAATTCGCGGAGGCAGGCCCGCATGGCGGCCTGCTCGGCCCGAGGATAATCGAAGAGGGTATCGTCGGCGTCAAAAAAAATCCCTTTGTATTTTGCTCCCATCGTACTCAGTGGGGCCAGGGGCGGACGCCGTCTTTGTCCACCAAGTGCAGAACCATTTTCGGCTTGGCCACGGACCGGGGCCCGATCCGTATCGCCTGGCCCAGGCGCTCCAGGACCGCCGGCGTCCGTTCGGGGCGGTCGCTGTGGACGGTCACGATTGATTGGCCTTTTTCGACCCTGTCCCCGACATTGGCGTGGAAGATGAAACCGCCTCCGAAGGCGATCGCGTCTTCTTTCTTTCGGCGGCCGGCGCCGGTGTCTATGGCGGCCATGCCGACACGGAATGAATCAACGGCCGCTATGAAGCCGGACGACGGAGCCGTGAATTCCACCTGCTGAGAGGCGGCGGGCAGCAAAGAATAATCGTCGCAGACCCGAGGGTCGCCGCCCTGGGCGGCGATGAAACTCCTGAAAACATCCAGGGCCCGGCCCGAGGCGATGGCCGCCCGGAACATTTCGCCGGCCTGGGCGTAGCTTGTCTTTTGTCCCGCCGCCCACAGCATGCAAGCGCCGAGGGCATAGGTGACCTGCATGATGTCTTCAGGCCCCTTCCCTTTCAGGGCTTCGATGGATTCGATGATCTCCAGGCTGTTGCCCACGGCCCGGCCGAGGGGCTGGTCCATGCTGGAAATGATGCCCAGGGTGGGGCGGCCGGTCTTTTCGCCGATGGCGACCATGGCCCGGCATAAGCGCAGCGCGTCCTGCTCGTCTTTCATGAAGGCGCCGCTGCCGGTTTTCACATCGAGGACGATGCCGTCCGTGCCCAGGGCCAGCTTTTTGCTCATGATCGAGGAGGCGATGAGCGGGATGGAGCCGACCGTGGCCGTGGCGTCGCGCAGAGCGTAGATCTTCTTGTCGGCCGGCACGATATTGTCGGTCTGGCCGCAGATGACCATTCCGGTTTCGGCCAGCACGCTGCGGATTTTCCCGGGGGTGAGAAAGACATTCATGCCCGGGATGGCTTCCAGCTTGTCAAGAGTGCCGCCGGTGTGGCCCAGGCCGCGGCCGGAGAGCATGGGCACGCGCAACCCGCAGGCCGCAACCAAGGGGGCGACGATGAAACTGATCTTGTCGCCGACACCGCCGGTGCTGTGCTTGTCGATCTTTTTGCCAGGCACCTCGTCGAGGGGGATGCTGTCGCCGGACGCGAGCATGATTTCGGTGAGATCGGCCAGTTCCCGCTCGCTCAGGCCGCGGATATAAACGGCCATCAGCCAGGCCGCGACCTGGTAGTCGGGAATATCGCCCCTGGCGCAGCCGGAGATCACGAAGGAGATCTCCTCCCTGTCCAACTCCAGGCCGTCACGCTTTTTTGAAATGATTTCATACATTCCATTGGCCATCATGTCAGCCTCCTCCGGCGGGGGAAAAAAGGGCAACGCTATCGCCGGCCTCGACCCGGGTTTGGAGGTCCTGCCGCAAACGGATATTCTCGCCGTTGACCAGGATGATGGTCCCGGTCAACAGCTTTTGGTCCCGGTCCAGCAGTTCGTCCAGAAAACTCCGCCCGGTTTCCTTCTCCGCCAGGCGCAATAGCGCCAGGATCGTCAGTTCATCGCCCGCGATCTCTACGGCGGCGGTCCGCATGCGCCGGCGCAGCAGCCCGTAAAACTTGACCGCGATTTTCCCGGCCAAATTACAGTCCCAGGTCCGCCAGGGTTTTCGGCAGCGGAACGCCGTTCCGGTCCCAGCCGCGCGCGGCGTAATAGTCGTCGAGCATCTCCTCGAGCTGCACCCGACGGTGGCGCGACGGCCCGGTCTGGAGTTCCTCGTTGAGAAAACGCGGCGGCAGGGTGTCGTCACCGCGGTCGAAACCGGCCCTGTTATTGAATTGCCGCTCCAGGGTGTAGATGCGACGGCCGATCTTCATCAGCTCTTCGTCGCTGAAATCCAGGCCGGTGACCGTGCGCAGCATTTCGGTAAAGGTGGAGATTCCCAAGGCTAACTGCAGGAAGCGGCAGAGGACGGCCGAGTCCACAACAGCGGAAACATCCTGGAACAGGGCCACCAGCTCGGCCTTGCCCGCGGTGGAGAAACGGTCCAGGAAGACGGGGTGGCCGAGGATCTCGGGGGCGATCATATAAGCCCGCATGTGGCAGCCGCCGCGGTTGGACGTGGCGTAGGACAAGGCCATGCCCTGCGCGCCGCGCGGATCATAAGCCGGGATCTCCAGGCCCTTGACCTGCATGGCGAGTTCAGGGCGGCCGTATTTAGCCGCCAGCCGCTTCGAACCCAGGGCCAGCTCGGCGCCGATACCGCCCCGCCGGTAGGCCGTATCCGTCACCCAATCCAGAAGCTTTCCGGCCTCGCCCCAGCGCAGGTTCTCCTTCCAGGCGCCTGTTTCGCTGAGCTCCATGGCGCAGCCGAGGGTGCTGCCCATGGTGATGGTGTCGAGGCCAAGTTCATTGCAGGCGTAATTGGCCTCGGTGATGGCGGTCAGGTCGCTGATGCCCAGGTGGGCGCCAAAAGCCCAGACCGTTTCGTATTCAGGCCCTTCGCCGTGCTTGTCCCGGGTCCGGGTCGTGCGGCCGCAGCCGATCGGGCATTTATAGCAGGAGCTCTGACGCAGCAGCAGCGTTTCGGCGATCTTTTCGCCGCTGGTGCCTTCGGCGTCATTGAAAACGCCGCGGCGGAAATTTTCGGTCGGGAACATGCCGTGGGCGTTGATGATGTTGACCAGCACCGACGTGCCCAGGACCTGCAGAGATTTGCCGGTCACCGGGTTTTTGTCGACGATGCGCTCGAGACGGGCCGTCAGCGTCTTGTAGCCTTCCGGGTCGCTGATGGCTACGGGCAAGCTGCCGCCCGCCGCGATCGCTTTCAGGTTCTTGCTGCCCATGATCGCGCCCAGGCCGCCGCGGCCCGCGGCGCGGTCCTTATCGTTCATGATGGCGGCGAAAATGATCCGGTTTTCGCCGGCCGGACCGATGCAGGCCACCGATGTTTTGGATGAGGTTTCCGCCTGGATGCCCTTTTGCGTCTGCTGGGTGTCAAGCCCCCAAAAAGCCGCGGCGTTGCGGACTTCGACTTCGCCGTCATGGACCGACAGATAGACGGGCTTCGGGGCTCGGCCCTCAATGATCAGCCCGTCAATTCCGGCCCCTTTGAGGGCCGCGCCGAAATGTCCGCCGGAGCTGGAATCGCAGATGGTCCCGGTCAGGGGCGAACGCGAGACAACCTGGTAGCGGCCTGAAGTCATCATCGTTCCGGTCAACGGTCCGGTCATGAAAATCAGGGCGTTGTCATCGGCTAAGGGGTCCATCGCGCTCGAGCACAGATCGCTGTATAGCTTGACGCCCAGCCCGCGGCCCCCGAGGTACTGGCGCCGCACCGCGTCGCCGACGGCGATGGTTTCCTGCCTCAGGCTGCCTAGATCGATCTTGACGATTTTTCCCATCCAGCCGGTCATCGTGTTTTCTCTACTCATAGAATTTGTTGTATTTTTCCAAGTGCGGGCAGGCCAAGCACTTCTTTTTATAATATGCATAAACGGCTTTGGGCTGCTTGTCGAGGTTGGCGAAGCGCGAAGGGCAGATGTGGCAGGGGATTTCCTCCTCCAGCCAGGCGGACGGAGCGAATTTGTAAAACGATAGCCCTTCAACGACACCCACGCTGGCGCTTATCCCCAGGCGCGAGGCGCCGGCCTGGATCAGCCGCCAGGTGTCCTTGAAGTTCCGTATCCCGCCCGACGCCTTGACCCCGATCTCCGGGCCCACGGTCTGGCGCATGAGCCGCACATGGGCCGGGAAAGCTCCGAACGCCCCGAACCCCGTCGATGTTTTCACGAACTTGGCCCCGGCTTCGACGGCTAAATGGCAGCCGCTGACGATCTCCTCGTCGGTCAGGTAGCACGTTTCCAAGATCACCTTGACCAGCGCCGGTCGGCTGGCTTCAACCACGGCGCGGATGTCGTCGCGAACCAGGTCGAGCTTTTTGTCCCGCAGGGCGCCGACGTTGATCACCATGTCGATCTCGGCGGCGCCGTTCCGCACGGCTTCCCCGGCTTCATACGATTTTGCGGAGCCGGTGCCGGCCCCGAGCGGAAAGCCGACCACGGTGCAGACCTGGACGCCGCTGCCCGCGAGCAGTTCCCTTGCGTAGCGAGTATATGCGCCGTTGATGCAGACGGCGTAGAAACCGAAGCTGCGCGCCTCGCTGCAAAGGTTGGCGATCTTTTTTTCGCCGGAGTGGGCGCTGAGTTCGGTGTGATCAATCATTTTGACCAGCGTTTCCCTGTCCAGGTCGATCATCTTGTTTCTTCTGGATATATTATCTTTATGGACGCAGCCCGGCTAAGATCCTTTTTTCAAGTGGAAGACGAACGGGATCAGCTCCGACACGGTGGCGTCGCGGCAGGCGCCTGTGCGGTTGCACATGTGGATAACGGCCTGCGGCGGAGCGAATTCGGCGATGACTTGCCGGCAAGCGCCGCAAGGAGGGAGGAACTCCTCGCTCTCGCCGATGACCACGATCTCCCTGATCTCCTTCTCGCCGGCGGCGACCATGGCGAAAATAGCGTTGCGCTCGGCGCAGCAGGTCAGACCCAAAGAGGCGTTTTCCACGTTGCAGCCGCTGAATATCCTGCCGTCGGAGCCGAGGACGGCCGCGCCCACGCGGAAGTTTGAATAGGGGGCATAGGCTTTTTCGCAGGCCAACCTGGCCGCGGCCAGCAATTCTTCTTTTTTGTCAGCCATCTTCCTCCAGCGCCCGATAAAAGGGCTACGACTTTGGATTGTAGATTTTCGGTCAAAAGAAATCAAGGGAACGAATCGCCCTCCACACACTTGACGCCTGTCCGCGCCGGGAATATCCTCTTTGCGATGAAGGAGGCGCCGATCATGCCCAAGTTTCAACCTTTCACGATGGAACGGATGATGTCCAAGTTCGAGAAGGCGGTCGACTTCAACCTCTCGGAGAGCGGGGTTCACCCGCTGACCCTGAAGGAGCTCCTTCAGGACGATCCGGAGGAGCTGGCTGGCCTTCTTTCGCTCGAGATGGACTACGCTCACGCCAACGGCATTCCGGAGCTGCGGAAGAACATCGCCGCCCTGTATCCCGGCGCGGGCCCGGAAAATGTCCTCGTGACCGTGGGAGCCATCGAAGCAAACTACGACATCCTCTGGGGCCTGCTTGAGGCCGGGGACAAGATCGCCGTCATGCTGCCGAACTACATGCAGATCTGGGGGCTGGCCAAGAACCTGGATCTCGACCTGAAAACCTTCACCCTGGACGAGAAGAACGGCTGGGCGCCCGATCTCGACGGGTTGAGGAAGGCGGTGACCTCGAAGACGAAATTAATCGCGGTCTGCAATCCGAACAATCCGACGGGCTACATCCTCAAGGACGAGGAGATGGAGGCCATCATCGAAACGGCCCGCCGGGCGGGGGCTTGGATCCTGGCGGACGAAGTCTACGCCGGAGCCGAGCGGCTGACGGAAGAACAAACGCCTTCGTTCTACGGTAAGTACGAAAAAGTCCTGGCCGTGGGCAGCTTGAGCAAAGCCTACGGCCTGCCGGGGCTGCGGATCGGCTGGGCCGTCGGCCCGGCCGACATCATCGACGAGCTCTGGGCGAGGCATGAATATCTGACCTTGAGCGCGACAATGCTCTCGAACCACCTGGCCGCGTACGCCCTGTCCCCCCGCGTCCGGCCCCGCCTCATCCAGCGCGCCCGCGGCTACATCCGCCGGGGCTATCCTGTCCTGGAACAATGGATCAGCGAGCACGGGGAGATCCTGAGCGCCACGCCGCCCCAGGCGGCGGCGATCGCTTTCGTGAAATACCGCCTGGACATCCCCTCCGCGCGATTCGCCG
>CAYSGA010000017.1:0-15300 GCA_964430165.1 uncultured Eubacteriales bacterium | reverse complement strand
GACAAGGACGAGAAGAAGAACTAGCCGGGATGACCGATCCGAATCATTTTAGCGGGAGCCCGCGGCTTTTTTCAACCGGGTGATTTCCGCGTTAGTCAGCAGCCGCCGATGCCCCGCGGGGAGATGCGAAAGGGAAAGCCCGGCGAACATCACCCGCTTCAACGTGAGGACCGGATGGCCGATCGCGTCAAGCATTTTCCGGATTTCGCGCTTGCGGCCCTCGTGGATTTCGACCTGGAGGACCGTTCCCCGGGCGGACCGTTCAAACACCTCGACCTTGGCCGGAGCCGTCCTCCGGCCGTCAACAAAGACTCCGGCCCGAAGCCGGGCGACCGCGGGATCATCCACTTCTCCCCGGACACGGACAACGTATCTTTTGGACACCTCAAACCGGGGGTGGGTCAGGCGGTAGGCCAGTTCCCCGTCATTGGTCAGAATCAGGAGCCCTTCGCTTTCCTTGTCCAGGCGGCCGATGGGATAGACGCCGTCGGGGAGGTCGGGGACAAGGTCGCGGATGGTCCGCCGTTTGAACGGGTCATCCAGGGTGACGAGATAACCGGCGGGCTTGTTGAGCATCAAATAGACGGACCCGCCGCGCCCGCAGACCGCCTTGCCGTCGACGGCCACCCGGTCGGCGGTTTCCTCGATTTTCGTCCCCAGGTCTTCGACGACGGCACCGTTGACGCTGACCCGGCCGTCGGCGATCAGGTCGTCGGCATGCCGCCGCGAGGCCACGCCGCGTTGAGCCAGGAACTTGTTGAGGCGGATCAAGGTAAAAGCGGATCAGGGTTAAAAATAGAAATTCAATCCGGCGGTGAAGGTGAAAGGGCGAAGTCCGACGTCCAGGTCGCCGAGATTCAAGTTGACCAGATTGTATTTCCCCGCGCCGATGATCGCCAGCTTGCCGAGCTTGACCTCGAGTCCGGCCCCGAAGTTGAACCCGTCTTCCGTGTCCTTGTCGATGTTCTTCACGTCGGCGGTGTAATATCCGTACCCGAGGGCGAGAAACGGCCGGAAGACAGCGAGAGGAAACATGACCCGGAGGTTCGCCCCGATGAAACTGGTGTCGTTTTCCATGCCGTCCCAGTTGAACAGGAAGAAATCGTCCATGGCGATATTGTGGCCGGCCCGGTAGTAGTTGAGTTCCAGGGCGAACATCGCCGCTTGCACGCCTAGCCGGAGACCGTAGAGAAACGTCGTGTCGCTGTCGGACGTCACGTCGTCGAAGCTGAGCCTTTGACTCGAAATCCCCCCGAAACCGCCCGCGTAGATGCCGACGAGGGCGTAGCTTCGTCCGGCGGCGGCGCCGAGGAGCATCAGGGCGACCAGGACGACAAGGCAGCGTTTCATGAGAGCCTCCTTCCCGGATAAAGATTCCGGAGGGCCGTTCCCCCGGGCCGCCATCTCATTTTTACGGACTCGCCCCGGCTTGTCAAGCGAAGGCGACGGACAAACCTTTCCGGCCGAAATCCGTATAAACCAGCGTGAGGTTTCGCGGATCAACAGGCAAACATGTCTAAAATCAACGTCGGCGAGTCGTTTTCCATGGCCTTGGCCTCGCTTTGGGGGAGCAGGCTCCGGACGTTCCTGACGCTTCTAGGCATCATTATCGGGGTGCTGACCATCATCACCGTCGTGTCCGTCATCCAGGGGTTGAACAACTACGTCTACACCAAGATGTCCTTTTACGGGGCGAACGACTTTTCCGTTTCCAAGTTCTCGATGATCGGGACCTCGATTAAAGATTTTCGGGAACAGATGAAACGCAAGGACCTCACCCTGGAGGAAATGCGGCTCCTCCGGGAAAAAGCGACGACCTGTGAATTAATCGGCGCCTCGACTCAGACCAGCCGGAGGGTGAAGTTCGGCAGCGCCGAAATCGCGAGCGCGGACATCTCCGGCGTCACCGCCGTCGACCATCTGATCGGCTCGGTCATCGAGCTTGCGGCCGGCCGCCATCTTCTCCAGGACGAGGAGGACCGGTCCCGGCCGTCGGCCGTGATCGGCTCCGACGTCGCCGAAAAACTCTTCCCCACCCTCGACCCGATCGGGCGGACGGTCAAGGTCGGGACGGAAAACTTCCGGGTCGTCGGCGTGGGGAAAAAACGGGGAAAGATCCTGGGCTTCAGCCAGGACAATTACGTCCGCATTCCGATCACAACATTCCTCAAGGCGTTCGGCTCGCGCCGGTCGATCACCATCAACATCCACACCTCGTCGCAGGAAGCCATGGCCGGAGCCCAGGAGGAGGTCCGGACCATTCTCCGGAGCCGCCGCAAGCTGCCCTACGGCAAACCCGACGACTTCTCCTTCCGGACCTCCGAGACGTTCATCAGTTTCTATAAAACAGCCACCAACGGGATTTATTTCGCGATGATCGGCATCGCCGCGATCGCCCTGTTGGTCGGCGGGATCGTGGTCATGAACATCATGCTGGTGGCCGTAACCGAACGGACCAAGGAGATCGGGATCCGGATGGCGATCGGCGCCCGGAGACGCGACATTCAATCCCAGTTCCTGATCGAATCGTCGTTCATCGCCGGGGTCGGCGGCCTTATCGGGATCGCCCTGGGCCTCGGAACGGCGAAAATCATCTCGGCGGCCACCTCGCTGCCCTCGACGGTCGACCCGGCCTCCATCATTCTGGCCATCGTCATGTCGACGACGCTGGGCCTGTTCTTCGGCATCTACCCGGCCAACAAGGCGGCCAAGCTCGACCCGGTCGTGGCCCTGAGGAGCGAGACATGAGGTCGGGAATTTCACGGGAAATCGTCGGGATGGCCTTCGATTCCATCCGGGCGCACAAACTCCGGTCGTTTCTCACCCTTCTGGGGATCATGATCGGGGTGATGACGGTCATCGGGATGGTTTCCATCATCCAGGGACTGAACGCCTCGTTTCTCCAGGAGCTGCAGGCCGCCGGGTCCGATTTGATCATGATTCACAAGTTCGACCCGGTCCGGATGCGCGAACGGACCGCGGAGGAACGCAAGCGCCCGGACCTGACCTATGCCGACGCCCGGGCGATCGAAGAGGAATGCGGCCTCGTCAAGGCCGTCTCCGTTTCCCTCACGCCCTCGTTCGTCGAAGCCATCGAGATCAAATACCAGAACCAGAAAAGCGACGGGTCGATGGTCATCGGAGTCAACGACCGCTTCTCCACGGTCTACAATATCTACGCCCCCAAGGAAGGCCGGGTCCTGACCGAGTCTGAAATCAACCACAACGCCCGGGCCTGCATGCTGGGATTCGAGCTGGCCGAGACCCTCTTCCCCCACCAGAGCCCCCTGGGAAAGACGATCCGGATCGGCCCGGAAAATTTCAACGTCGTCGGCGTTCTCAACAAACGCGGCCAGATGTTCGGCCAAAGCCGGGACAACTTCGTCGGGATCCCGATTACGACGCTGATGAAATATTTTCCCTACGACCCCGAAACGATCGAAATCGGGGCCGTGCCCCGCACCCCGGGGACCATCGACGAGACGATCGATCAGATCAGGGGCAAACTCCGCCTCCGGAGAAAGGTGCCCTTCGGCCAACCCGACGATTTCTCCATCTTTACCCAGGACACGATGCTCGACCTGTACAACCAGATCACCGGGGCGGCCTACCTGGTGATGATCGTCATTTCCTCGATCGGCCTGCTTGTCGGCGGGATCGGGGTCATGAACATCATGCTGGTCTCGGCCAAGGAGCGGACGCGGGAGATTGGCATCCGGAAGGCGCTCGGAGCGCTGTCCTCGGACATCCTCCGCCAGTTTCTGGTCGAATCGATGTTTCTGGCGGGGACCGGGGGAATCCTCGGAACCCTCGTCGGTTTCGCCGTGGCCCTGATCGTCCGGGCGGCCACGCCGCTGCC
Source organism: uncultured Eubacteriales bacterium (assembly GCA_964430165.1). Lineage (GTDB taxonomy): Bacteria > Acidobacteriota > Aminicenantia > Aminicenantales > UBA4085 > JAAZPG01. The sequence continues at coordinate 11,441 of CAYSGA010000017.1, read as the reverse complement.
GGCCGCAGTCACCGGATGGTCGGTCTTCCTCGGCCTCTTTGTTTCGATCTCGGTCGGCCTGTTTTTCGGGATCTTCCCCGCCCAGAAGGCCGCCCGCGTCGACCCGATTGTTTCGCTCCGTTACGAATAGTTGAAACCTGGACCGCGATCCGTTTCAATCCTGAAAATTCAAAATCCGACCGTTTCTCGGATCGCCGCCACGGCCCGGGCGACGAGGGCCTCAAGGTCGGCCGATTTGTCTCCGGCGATTTCAACCAGCGACGGTCCTCCCCCGCCCTTTCCTTGAAAGAGGGGGGCCAAAACGGCGACGAGCGGCCGCAGGTCGATGGAAAACGATTCCGACCGAGCCAGGATCAGGTGGGATTTTTCCCCGCTGCGCGTCCCGAGCACAATGGCGAATGAGCCGAGTTTGACGAGGCTCAAGGCCAGGGCCCGGGCCCCTTCGGGGCTTTTCTCCGGAAGAACGCGGGCGACGACCTGTCCTTCCGCTCCGGCCGCCAGGTCCCGGGCTTCGTACCCGGCCGCGGTTTGTTCCAGAGTCTTGAGCCGCTTTTTCGCCTCCTTGAGCTCGGCCCCGAGCTTGTCCACCGCCGCCGGAAGCTCCCGGTCGGGGACGTTGAACTTTCCGACGAGGCCGCGGCAGACGCGCGTTTTGACCTGGGCATCGGACAGGGCCCGGCCGCCGCAGACAAAAGTGAACCGGAGGTTTCCGCGGATGCGCTCGGCCCCGATGACCTTGATGAGGCCGATCTCCCCCGTCCGGCGGACGTGCGTCCCGCCGCAGGCGGAATAATCGAAACCCTCGACTTCCACGACGCGGATCAGGCCCTCGACCTTGGGCGGCCGCCGCAGGGGAACTTCGGCAATCCGTTCGGCCGGGATGAAATACGTTTTAACGACGCGGTCTTCGAAGACAATCTCGTCGGCCCGGCGCTCTACGCGATCGAGGTCTTGGTCGGAAATTCCGGCGAGGCCGATTTCCAAAGTGGACGTTTCCCCGCCCAGGTGGAACGAACGGGTTTCCCCGTTCATGATTTCAATAAAAGCCTGGGAAAGAACATGCTGGCCGGTGTGCTGCTGCATATGATCGAACCGCCGGGTACCGTCGACCTTGCCGGCCACCCCGTCGGCGGAGGGATTTCGTTCCAGGACGTGAAGGATCGTCCCGTCGTCATCGAGAACCTGAAGGACCGGAATTCCATCGATCGTTCCCAGGTCCCAGGGTTGTCCTCCGGATTCGGGGTAAAACGCCGTCTGGTCGAGGACCACGGCCGTCCGGCCGTCAACCGTCCGCCGTTCCAGGACTCGGGCTTCGAATTCCAGACGGGTGACGTCTTCAAAAAACAACCGCTTCGTTTCGTTCATCGTCGACTCCATTTACTCGCGTCTTCCGGGTCTTCCCGACGGGCGTAACACTCCCGCCGTCAAAGCAACCGGAAGATGACCAGGGCCAAAAGGGCCGCGCCGAAGACCACTCCGACGGGGGGGATCAGGATTTTATAGACGTCCCGCAGGTCGGCCTTGAAATAATCGGCCGTGAGGGCCAGGCACAGATGGGCCGGCGACAGCAGAACCCCGGCGAACCCGCTGACGTAGGCGAATAGGAACAGGACGATGTCGGGGTTTTCCCGGCCGATGACCGGGACGAGAAGAGGAAAGGCGATCCCGGCGAAAGCCTGGTTGACGCCGGTCAGGAGACCGATGGTGAACGGCGCCGCGAACAGGAGAACGATTCCCGAAACCCCCGTCGGCGAGACGATGGTCATGACCGCGTCCAGGGCCCCCGACGTTTCCAGGATCCGCTTGAAAACCATGACCGCCGTCGTCAACAGGACGATCCGCGGCGAAAGGCTTTGTTTGACGACGGCCCATCGTTCCCCGGCCGGCAGGTTCACGAAAAACGCGCTCAGGACGCAAGCCGCGGCCAAAGCCCAAAGCAGCGGGATCCCGAAGACGAAAATCAGGATGATCGTCAGAAAAATCGGCCAGATGCTCACGAACGTCCGGACGACGTCCTTCGCCTTCGGCCGGGACGCCTGTTCGTTCCGTTCGTACGGGACGTGGCGGAAGAGAATGGCCAGACCGGCCGCAACGGCGATGACCGTGAACGGAAATTGACTCAGGCAGACCTTCACGATGGGAATCCCGACGATCGTCGCGGCCATGATCAGGTTGACGTACATCGGCCAGCTGTATTCCCAAATGTGACGGAACCAGTAATTGAGAAACGTCTTCCAGGCCGGCGAAAGCTCCCATCGCCGGGCGGCTTCCTCGACGATCGGGGCACCCATCATCGCCCCGCCCATCATCGGCAGAAGGCCGATGAAGGCGGAGGGGATGGCCAGGATAAGCCGGGCGTCGCGGATATAGTTTTTAAGCGCGGCTACCATTTCCTTAAAGTGGCCGCCCGCGTGGAGAAAATGGCCCAGATAGAGGACCAGAATCAAAATACCGACCAGGTTCAGCGTCTCGGGGGCGACCAGGGCCGAGCCCGCCTGCCGGAAAAAATCGGAAACGGGCATGCCGAACAGGACCGCCGTCAGGACCGCGTCCAAAACGAGAACGATCCCGAGGTCGACCTTGAGTTTGACGAGGAACAACAGGGCAAAAATAATCGCCAGGATTTTCAGGAGGACGATCATGAGCCGAGCGCCTTGCCCGTCGTCTTGAAGTGGATCTTGGCGACCTTGGCCAGGTTTTCCCGACCGTGGCGGCGGACGAATTCCGCCGCGGCCGCCTCGACCGCCAGCGAAGCCCCCTTGGGAAATTCCAGGTCCCAATCCTGTCCCAGAAAATAGAGCTTTTTAAGAAACTCCGCTCGGGCCAGGATCGAGGCGGCAGCCACCGCCGGGTCGGATTCCCCCCGGACCTTCTGGGTGAGAAAAACGGTCTTGCCCCGGGCCAGGAGGGCGTTGCGGACATACCGCTCGTCGCCGAACTTGTCGGTCACGGCTTGCCGGCAATCCATCCGTTCCATGATGTTTTCGATGGCCCGGGCGTGCCCCCAGGCCAGAAGCTTGTTCAAATTCCGAAATTTTTCATAGAGCTCGTTATACCGTTCCGGTCCGATGGCCACGATCGCATGCGGGTATCCCCGCTGGAGCGTTTCGGCGATCTCCCGGCAGCGGTTGTCGCTGATCAATTTGCTGTCCCGGACGCCGAGTTCCCGGAGAACTCCTTCCTGGTCCGGCGGGCAATAAAACCCGGCGACGACCAGCGGGCCGAAATAATCGCCCTTGCCCGACTCGTCGGTGCCGATGTGGCCGGGCTCGGCGGGAATCAAGTCCTGTTGGCGCATGAGGAGTCCCTGGTCGAAATGTCCGGCGGCCGATTTTACTCCGGCCTTGTCAGGATTTCAAATACGCGTCGATCGAGGCGGCGGCCGTCCGGGCGTCACCCATGGCCAGGATGACCGTCGCCCCGCCGCGGGTGATGTCCCCGCCGGCGTAAACGCCCGGGAGGTTGGCGGCCATCGTCACCGGGTCGATTTCGATCGTCCCCCATTTTCCGACCTTGAGACCGGAGATGGTTTCGAGGAGAAGCGGGTTGGGGCTCTGGCCGATGGCTACGACGGCCAGGTCGATCGGGGTCGTGAATTCCGACCCCGGAACGGGGACGGGGCGCCGCCGGCCCGAGGCGTCCGGTTCGCCCAACTCCATCCGGAGGCAGGTCATCGATCGGAGACGTCCGTTCGCGTCGCCGTCATAACGAACCGGAACCGTCAGGAAATGGAACTCGATGCCTTCCTCCTCAGCGTGGGCGACTTCCTCCTCCCGGGCGGGCATCTCGTGGCGGGAGCGGCGGTAGATGATCATCGCCCGCTTCGCTCCCAACCGTCGGGCGGTCCGGACGCCGTCCATCGCCACGTTCCCGCCGCCGATGACGGCCGCGTTTTCGGCCCGGAACACCGGCGTGTCATAAGCCGGGAAAGCGTAGCCCCGCATGAGATTGACCCGGGTCAGGTATTCATTAGCCGAATAGACGCCGACCAGGTTCTCGCCCGGGATTTTCATGAAATTCGGCAGCCCGGCCCCGGTGCCGATGAAAAAAACCTCGTATCCGGCGGTCTTGAGGTCGTCGACCGTCGCCGTCTTGCCGACAACGAAATTGTACTTGATTTCGACGCCCAGCCGCCGGAGGTATTCCACCTCGGCTTTCAGGATCGCCTTGGGCAGGCGGAATTCCGGAATACCGTAAATCAAAACGCCGCCGGGTTCATGGAGCGCTTCGAAAATCGTGACGGCGTGACCCTTTTTGGCCAGCTCGCCCGCAGCCGTCAAGCCGGCCGGGCCGGCTCCGATGACGGCAACCCGGCGCCCGGTCGGAGGCGGAAGCTTCGGGAGGGCCACCTCGCCCGCGTTCCGTTCGTAATCGGCGACGAAGCGTTCGAGATTGCCGATGGCGACCGGAACCCCGGCCGCCTTCTTCAGGTTGCAGACCGCCTCGCATTGGCTTTCCTGCGGGCAGACCCGGCCGCAAATCGCCGGAAGGGCGTTCGTTTCCTTGATCGTGAGAGCCGCGGCGATAAAATCGCCTTTTTCCACGAGTTTGACGAACGAGGGGATGTCTATCGCCACCGGACAACCGGCGACGCAACCGGGTTTGGCGCAATCGAGACAACGCCCGGCTTCGGCGACCGCCGCTTCCGCGGTCAAACCGCAATTGACTTCCCGAAAATCGCGGCTCCGTTCCCCCGCCCCCCGCTCCGGCATGGGTTGCCGGGGGATTTTCATCCGGTCCTTGACCGGCGGGGATTTTCGCATCTCCCGGCGCCAGTCGCGGGCATACTCCGCCCGGAGCCTTTCCTGGAGCTCGCTCGGCAATTCCAACGGTTTTTCGGTCATATTAGAAATCACGCCTTACGGCAGGTTCTCCCGTTCCCATCGGCAGAGGGATTCGATTTCCTCGTCGAAATACGATTTGCGCCGGAGAAAAAGCTCGTTCCAATCTACGGTGTGGGCGTCGAAATCGGGGCCGTCGACGCAGGCGAACTTCGTCCGGCCGCCCGCCGTGCATCGACACGACCCGCACATTCCTGTTCCGTCCACCATGATCGGGTTGAGGCTGACGATCGTCCGGACACCCGCCGGGCGGGTGGCCTCGGCGACGGAATGCATCATCGACGTGCACCCCACGGCTATGACCCGGTCGATTTTCTCGGTCTTGAGGATTTCGCCGATTTTTCCCGAGATGAATTCGCCTCCGCTCAAGCCGGGATCGCGCGAGGAAAAAACCAACCGGTCGCTCACCGTCCGGTAGCGGTCGTCCCAGTACAGGAGATAGGCGGCCTTCGCGTCGAGGATCGTGATGACCCGGTTGCCCGCCGCCTTCAAGGCCCGGGCGGTCGGCCAGAGCGCTCCAAGCCCGTAACAACCGGCCGCCAGCACGACCGTGCCGAACGCGGCGATCTCCGACGGCCGGCCGAGCGGCCCGACGAAAACCGGGATCTCGTCGCCCGCTTCGAGCCGGGCGAGTTTCTGGGTCGCTGAACCGACGACCAGGAAAACCGACGTCACCGTCCCGCGTTTCGTATCCCAGTCGGCGATCGATAGCGGAATTCGCTCGCCCCGTTCGTCGGCCATGAGAATGACGAACTGACCGGGCCGGGCGGACCGGGCCGTCTCCGGCGCCTCAACCTCGATCAGGTGGAGGTTGGGAATGAGACGGCGGCGGGCGATGATTTTCGGCATTCAGCGTCTCCGGGCCGTTTTGAAACCCAAGTAATCGTCGGGATCGCGCAGCCTCCGGCCCGCCGTCGGATCGAACACCGCGTCCCGGTCCGGAATCTCGACGAGTCCGCGAACGGCGGCTTCGGCGCCGTCCAGGAATGCCGGCCGGTTCTCCTGAAGAGCAAGAAGGGAGTCGGCGAAGGCCGGAACCCCGGACGCGAGAGACGTCAGCGCTTCATCAGCCGTGGAGAAAGCGGGCGCTTTCGCGCCGAGGGCACGGGACAACGCGGAGGCGATGAGAAATCCGGGGCGGGCTTCCCCGGCCGGAGGGAAGGCCGCCCGCGATCGTTGCAGACGTCTTTCCCCGTTGACGAAGACGCCGTCCTGTTCGGCGAAAATCGTCCGGGGCAGGACAACATCGGCCAGGGCGGCGGCTTCGCCGTGAAACGCGTCGAGGACGACGACGAATTCCTCACCCCGGCGGACGAAGGAAGGTTTCGACCCGGCGAGAAAAAGCGCGGAACAGGCGGATTGTTCGGGCCGGCCGGCGGCGCGGCCTCCGGTTTCGAACGGCCGCAGCGCGGGGAGAATCTCGACGGCGCCGGGCGTATTGGCTTCCCATCCGACGGGAACGAACATCCCGCCGGTCAATAAGGCGAGATTCCAAAGCGCCGCCGCGTTTCTTGGTCCCCACGGCCCCGCGAGGAAACGCGGGCCGAAAATGTAAGCGGCCGGGTGTCTTTTTTCTATGAGCGCGATCAACTTCTCGATCTTCCAAACGGAAGCCGCGTCGCCCGGATCAAGAAGCTGCTCCCGCAGCGCCCGCTTGAAAGTTTCGTATCCCTCGATACAGGTCGGGGCGTGCCCATGATCATTTTCAATCAGAGTCCGGAGAAGCGCAAGAAGCAACGGTCCGGCCTGGGCCGGCCCGACCTTAACCTTGAGCGAGGCGCACCGGTCCGAACAATAGTCTTCATCGCCGATCAACGCCAGCTTCGCGCCTTTCCGCAGCGCCTTATGGACTTCAAGGCCGAGAATCGGCGCGGTCAAAGGCAGCGCTTCCTCAAAAATGAAAATCGAGCGCGCCCGTCCCACTTCGGCCGTCTGGAGCCCGGCGGATTTTCTTCCGTGGGATCGATCCCTCGCGGGCGCCGAAACGCCCCCAGGCCCCGTTTCCGGTTCAGGAGTACCGGCGCCGCCGCCGGTCGGTTCGGCCGAACGGCCGAACAAAAATGGAGAGACGTCCTCCGCTATCTCGATGAACGGGGTTCGAAGGACATCCCTGGCGAAGAGGCCGAGAGCCCAAAGATCCTCGCAGGAATCCTGGGCGGAGAGAACGACGCCGATATTCCCCTTGGCTTCTCCCAGGCCCCGGCCGGCCGCAGCCAGGGCTTCCTCCCAGCTCGTTTCGACGAGAGCGCCTCCTCGCCGGACAAGCGGCCGGGTCAGACGCTTGGGGTGGGTCAGGAGTTCCCGGGCGATGAACCGGCCCTTGACGCAGGCCTGTCCCGCATTCGCCGGGCCGTCCAGGGGACGGATGTCGATCGGACGCCCCCGATGAAGATGGAATTCGAGGGCGCATCCTTGGCCGCATAATCCGCAGACGACGGATCGCGTTTCGTCCGGCCGGGGAGAATAGCGAACGGCTCTCTCCGCGAGCGCGCCCGTCGGGCAGAGGTCGACGCACGCGCCGCAGAACCGGCAACCCGATTCCAGGAGGGTCTTCCCCATCGACGTTCCGACCGTCGACCGGCCGCCGCGGGCGATGAAGGCCAAGGCGTCCGCGCCCCGGATTTCGTGGCAGACGCGGACGCATCGGCCGCACAGGATACAGAGATGGTCGTCGCGGTCGATGAACGGATCGTCGCGCCTCGGCCCGGCCGCCCGCAGGGACATGGGGTGGAAAACGCTTTTCAAACCGACGGCCTCGACGACGGTTTGGAGTCCGCACCGGCCGTTGGCCGGACACAGGACGCAGCCCATCGGCTCGCCGGTTTTTCGAATCGTCGATTTAAATTCATCGCAAGTCGTTTTTTCGGCGCAGATGAGGCACGCCGACGGATGCTCGGACAGGATCAAACTCAAAACTTCGCGGCGCAGCGTCCGGATGGCTTCCGAATTCGTCACGATCTCCATCCCCTCCTCGAGCGGAGTCGCGCAGGCCGTCACCGGGTTATTCCGCCCCCGGATTTCGACAAGGCAGATCCGGCAGGCGGCGTACGGCTCCAGCCGGGGCTCGAAGCAAAGCGTCGGGATCTCGATTCCCGCCGAACGGGCGGCCTCGAGGATCGTCGGCGCCCCTCCGATTTCCACCGGCCGCCCGTCGATCACCGCTTTCATGGCCGCGCCTCGGAAACCGGCGCGCTCGGCCGGCAGACACTGGCCGGACAACGTTTTTCCCGGATATGGGTTTCATACTCCGAACGAAAATGGGCGAGCGTCGAAAGAACCGGATTGGCGGCATTCTGCCCCAATCCGCAAAGCGACGCGGCCTTGACGGTCCGGGCCAGCGATTCGAGCGTCGCCAAATCGGACTCGACGGCCGTTCCGCCGGCGATCTTCCCGAGAAGATCATGCATCCGGGCGGTCCCGATCCGGCAGGGGACGCATTTGCCGCACGATTCGTTCCGGAGAAAGCCGAGATAATACCGGACCACATCGACGATGCAGGAGCGGTCATCCAGGACGATCATCCCGCCCGATCCCATCATCGAGCCGGCCTGGGCGAGCGTATCGTAGTCGACCGGGAGATGGAGCATGGAGGCGGGCAAAAATCCTCCCGAGGGGCCTCCGGTCTGAACGGCCTTGATGACGCCCCCATCCTTCGCTCCGCCGCCGATGTCCTCGACGATTTCGCGGAGGGTGACGCCCATCGGCACTTCGACCAGCCCCGTGTTCCGGACCCGGCCGACCAGGGAAAAAATCTTGGTGCCCTTGCTTTTCGGCGTTCCCAACCCGGCATACCATTTCGCGCCGCGATCCAGGATCAGGGGGACGTTGGCCCACGTTTCCACGTTGTTGATGGTCGTCGACCGTCCCCATAATCCGGCGACCGAAGGAAAAGGCGGACGCTGCCGGGATTGGGCTTTTCGTCCCTCGACGGCCGCCATGAGGGACGTCTCCTCCCCGTTGACGAAAGCCCCGCCGCCGGGAACAACATGGACATCAAAGGCGAATTCCGAACCCAAAATGGAAGGGCCCAGCAGCCCCCGCTCTCGGGCCTGTTCGATCGCCCGGCCGAAGCGGGCGGAGGCGAGGGGGAACTCCGCGCAGATAAAGGCCAAGCCCTCGGACGCGCCGATGGCATAGGCGCCGATGATCATCCCTTCGAGAACGGCGTGCGGGTTGCCGTGGAGAAGGCTTCGATCCATGTACGCGCCCGGGTCCCCTTCGTCGGCGTTGCAGACGACATACTTGGGACGGCTCACGGCCCGGCGGCTGAATTCCCATTTGAGACCGGTCGGAAACCCGGCGCCGCCCCGGCCCCGAAGACCGGACGCCTTGATCTCGGCCAGGACGCTTTCCGCCGTCATTTCGAACAGGGCTTTCGACAACGCGCCGTATCCGCCGTGAGCGACATAGTCTTCCAGGCGTTCCGGGTCCAGATGAAAATGGGATTCGGTGAGGACTTTCTTCTGCTTGCGGTAAAACGGGATATCCTTCAGGAGGGGGAACGATTTTCCGGTCGCCGGATCTTTATGGACAAGACGGGCGATCGTTTTCCCCTTGAGGGCGGTCCGTTCGATGATCTCGACCGCGTCTTCCGGACGGAGACGGCCGTAAAAAATGCCTTCCGGCTGGACGACGACGCTTGGCTCCATTTCACAATAACCGTGACATCCCGTAACGAGGACCCCGACCTGATCGTTCAAACCCCGCCGGGAAATTTCGTCCCGAAAGGCGTCGATCAGAGGTTCCGCTCCGGCCGCCCGGCCGCAGGCTCCGGCCGTGATGACGATCGTCCGGTGAAACCGGGGCGCTTCTTCCCGCAAACGGGCGCGCCAATCCTCGAGATGTCCGGGGTGAGCCAGGCGGATCATTTTCCGTTTTCCTTTATCCGCGCTTGCCCGACGAGGGCGACGGCCTCCTCCGGAGAGAGGCGGGGATAAAACACGCCGTCAAGGACGACGAAGGGCCCGATCGCACAACACCCCAGGCAACCGACGGTCTCCAGGGAAAACTCTCCGTCGGCCGACGTTTCCCCCGGCCCGATCCCGAGAATTCCGGATAATGCCTCCGCCACGGCCGCGCCCCCGCGGACGTGGCAGGATGTTCCGGTGCATACGGCGAGGCGATGCCGCCCCTTCGCTTCAAGGGAAAAAGCCCGGTAGAACGTCAGGAGGCCGAAGGCCTCGCTCTCCGACAAGCGGACGTGGCGGGCGATCGCGGGCAGAAGATCGGGCGGGACGTATCCGAACCGTTCCTGGACGCGGAGAAGCAGAGGGACCAAATCCTTGGATTTGGTTCCCGCGTCGCGCAGAATATCTCGGATATCGAAGGAGTTCATCGGAGGCGGGATATTATCATATTCGAATCGTTATTGAAATGAGGAAGAGCGATGGACGAACGTTCCGCCGCATATCGTCGCCAGGACCTTGGCCTCTCGGATTTTTTCGGGAGCGACCTCGAAGATGTTCAGGTCGAGGACGACGAAATCGGCGAGCTTCCCGACCGTCAGCGTCCCTTTCTCCCGTTCCGCGAACTCGGCGTACGCTCCGCCCATAGTGAACGCGTAGACCGATTCCTCGACCGTGATTTTCTCCGCGGGGACCCAACCTCCGGGCTGTTTCCCGTCCAAGGTCGCCCGGGTTACGGCCGCATAAATACCCAGGACCGGGTCCATCGGTGCGACCGGCCAATCCGACCCGAAAGTCAGGACTGCTCCGGCGTCGAGAAACGAGCGGAACGCGTACGTCGTCACGGCCCGGGCAGGACCGATCTTTGCCTCCGCCCAGCGGCCGTCGTCGATTAGGTGATACGGCTGAACGGAGGCGATCACGCCGAGACGCGCGAACCTCGCGAAGTCGGCCGGACGGAGATGCTGGGCGTGCTCGATTCGAAATCGGCGGTCGCCCGGGCCGTTCAATCCGGCCGCCTTTTCGTAAATGTCAAGAATGATCGCGTTGGCCCGGTCGCCGATGGCATGGATCGCCGTTTGAAGCCCGGCGGCCGCGGCGGCAAGGATGCGGCGCTCCATGATCCCTTCGGGAAACATTTGGGCGCCGAGAAGACCGGCCGTCCGCGGGTCGTCGGTGTAGGCGTCGTCGAAACAGGCGGTCTGCGAACCGAGCGAGCCGTCGACGAACCCCTTCAAGCCCCCGAAGCGGAGCCGGTCGCTAACGCATTTTTTCAGCGGTTCGAGTCCGGGGATATCGTTGATCGAGGCGATCGGGACATAGAAATAGATCCGTGCCGTCAGGGTTCCCTCCCGGAGGAGCTCCTGGTAAACATCGAAACCGGCCTCGCCGGAGACGTCGTGGACTGAAGTCACACCCTTGGCCGCGGCCGTTTTCAAGGCCGCCCGGACAGCCCGGCGCTTTTTCTCCGGTGACGGCTCCGGGATGACGGACATCACCAGGTCCATCGCCGCGTCCTTGAGAATACCGGTCGGATCGCCGCTGGCCGGATCCTTGACGATGTCTCCGCCCGGAGGGATGAGCGTAGTCGGCGTCACTCCGGCCAGGCGGAGAGCGGCGCTGTTGGCCAAAACCATATGTTCGTCCAGACGGTTGAGACAGACCGGCCGATCGGCGGTGACCGGATCGATCCATT
>CAYSGA010000016.1:0-15548 GCA_964430165.1 uncultured Eubacteriales bacterium | reverse complement strand
CTCCGTTCCCGAAATCCGCCGAATCCTCCGGGAGGTCGTCCCGACCGGCCCCGGCCGGTTCAAACTCGGGAGAGGAAAAAAGGTTTTTGAAATCCGTCCGGCCGGGGAATGGAACAAGGGACGGGCGGTACTCTGTCTCATGAAGCGGCTCGACCCCGGGGGCGGGGCGACGCCTGTCTATATCGGAGACGATCGAACGGATGAAGACGCCTTCCGCGCTTTGTCCGGACGCGCCCTGACCGTTTTTGTCGGGCCCAGCCGGCCGACCGCCGCCCTGTACCGGCTCCCCGACGTTGACGCCGTCTGGCGCTTTCTCCGGGCTCTCCTTCTGATATAATGATTTTGATGGACGTTTTTCTCACCGCCGACGCGGCCCGGACCCTGGAGGCGGTCCACCGCCTGGTCCCCCGAAAGGGAAGCAGGGGTTTTCTCCTGGGCCACCGCCGCGGCGATCGCGTCTACATCGAGGGCGTCCTCCCCTCTCCGTCGCCCGCCTGGCCGTCTCTCAAGGCCTTTTATGACCTGGACGCGGACCTCGGGGGAAAAATCGTCGGCTTTTTCCTCGTCGGCTCATCGCCAGCGGCCCGCCAGCCCCTTCTCAAGCCGTTCGGGACCGGGAAGGTCCTCATCGAAAGCCCCGCCGCCGGGGGTGGACGGAAAAGGGTCGTCTCCGGAGCGGTGATCGATTATCGCGACCGGTTCGAATTCCGGAAAATTCCCGTCGTCGTCGAACGGCCGGTCCGCTGACCGGAAGGGAGACACCCATGAGCGCCGTCCTCTCGGAAACGCAACGCTGGTTTCTTCTTCACCTGGCCCGGGAGGCGATCACCGCCCGTCTGGTCGACGGCCGGACGCTCGAGCCGAAAACGGACGACCCGCTCATGGCCGAAAAACGCGGAGCGTTCGTCACCTTGACCAAAAAGGGCGAACTCCGCGGCTGTATCGGGTACCCGCTACCCATCAAGCCGCTGGTAGGCGCGGTCGCCGAAATGGCCGTGGCGGCCGCGGTCGAAGACCCGCGCTTCGAGCCCGTTTCGGCCGAAGAAATGGACGGGATTCATATCGAGATCTCCGTCCTGACGCTACCGGTCCCCGTGGAAAGGCCGGAGAATGTGGTGGTCGGCCGGCACGGGATTATCCTCTCCCAAGGCCTGAGAAAGGGATTGCTCCTCCCCCAGGTTCCGCTCGAATACAAATGGGACCGGGAGACGTTCCTCCGTCACGGTTGTCTGAAAGCCGGGCTTCCCCCCGACGCGTGGAAAAAAGGGGCGCGGATCGAGGTCTTCGAGGCGGAAGTCTTCGGCGAATAATTATTTCAGTTTTTTCTGGATCGCGGCCAGGTCCTTCTTCGCCTCTTCCTTGTACATCGCGTCCTTGGACGTCGTCTCGGGAAGGTCCAGGCATTTCTGGAATTCCGCTGCGGCGTCCTTGTACCTGTCCATGGCCACGTATGTCCGGGCCATCTCCAAGTGATGGTTGACGTAATCGGGCTTGAGCTCGATGGCCTTCTTCATGTAGGTCTCGGCTTCTTCGTTGGTGCCCTTGGGCATCTTGCCGTATAGAATGCTTCCGAACAACCGCTTGGCTCCGCCGATTTCGGCGATCGTCCGGTGCCACCGGCTGAGGGCGTGGAAAGCGCCGTCGTTGGTCGCGTCAAGCTCGATGGCTTTTTCGATCTCGACCTTGATCTCTTTCGACATCGCGATCTTTTCTTTATTCCCCAGCGTCAGGGCGTACATGCCCAGGGCGGCCGAGAGTTGAAAATGACCGTTCGTGTCGTTGGGATTCACGGCGACGGCTTTCCGGGCGTACTCCGCCGCGTCCTGGTATAATTTCGTCTGCTTCTCTGCACCGCCCTTGGTCTTGACATCGACCAGGTCGCCGACGTCCACCATCGAGGCGGACGCCTTCCAGAGCGCCTCGTAATTCTCCGGCTCGAGTTGAATGGCGGCAAGATACGATTCGAGCGCCTTCGCGTCGTCTTTCATCAGGTCGCGGGCGTCATCCCCGGCCTTGATGAGCTCGGCGGCGGTTTGGGCCGAGGCCGAAACGGCCAGGACCAGCATCAGGGCGACGGACAAACAAAGCCATTTTTTCATATTTCCCTCCATGAAAAGCGATACAGGTTTATCTTTTTAGGGAGGAATTGTCAATAAGAGGCCGTCCCGGCGGACACGGACGCAACCGGCAACTTTTCGCGCCCCGATCCGTATTAAAAGGGGAAAGGAGACCGGCCATGAACGATCACGTGAAAATCATCGGCATCCTCTGGATTGTCTTCGGCGTCCTGAGCCTTCTGGCCGCCGCGTTTCTATTCATGCTGCTTGTCGGGGTGTCGTTCATTCCCGACTTGGACTCCCCCGCGCCCGGAATTCTCCGGTTCGTCGGATTCTTTTTCGGGTCGTTCCTCGCCTTGCTGGGCCTTCCCAAGATCATCGGCGGTTACGGCCTGCTGAAAGGATTTGAATGGGGCCGGATCCTCACCCTGATCGTATCCTTCCTGAGCCTGCTCAACGTCCCGTTCGGGACGGCCCTGGGAATATATTCGATCATCATCCTGATGAACAAGGAAACGGCCGCCCAATTCCAAAAACCGGCCGCTCCCATCTCCAGATCGTAGCGTCGCCGGGTTCAGTCGAAGGTCCGATCGATTCGGGCATCGAATTCGACCATGGTTCGTTCCGCCCGGAGGCGCTCTTCCCCCTGGCGGGCGGGCGGAAGGTCCCGGGGGATTTCGATCGGCTCCCCGTAAACCGCGGCGATTTTCGTGAAGGGAAGGAACATCTCAAAGCGGTCCCAGCTGCGAAGGATCTTCCTCCGGCGGGCGGAAAAGGAAAAGGGAACCATCACCGCCCCCGTTTCGGTCGCCAGCTTGACCGCCCCGAGCTTGAACTTGCGGTCGGGGCCCTTCGGGCCGTCGGGGATGATCATGACCTCGCCACCTTCGTTCAGTTCCTTGATCATTTCGACCCAAGCGGTCTTCATCGGGTGGGATCCGGACCCGCGGATGAGTTTGTATCCCCAACCGTCCATCAGCCGGGATACGAACTCCCCGTCTTTGGAGGGGCTGACCAGGGCCAGGATTCCCCGTTTACGGAAAAAGAAAGGAACAACGAATATTTTCCCGTGCCAGATCAGTAAAACGACGGGGCGGCCAGCTTCGCGCAAGGCCCGGTAGGGTCCGTCGCCCGTAATTTTCCAGCGGCAGGACTTCATCCACAGCCATATCAGGGTTTTCCCCGGATGCTTGATGAGCCACAGCCGGAGCCGCTTCTTGAAGGACATCGCCCCTCATCTTATCTAAAACGTCCTCGCCCGTAAACTTACCGCATCCGCTTGTGATCAATCAGCAACCCGAGAAGAAATCCGGCGGCGCCGAATAGAAGGCCGAAGGGGACAGAATAGGGCCATGCCGGCAGCCCCCACGAAATGACGTCCGAGGCCTCAAGAAAACTCAGGACGGCGAATCCCCCGCCCCCGCAGACGCTCAGGAGCCCGGCCGCCGGATATTTTTTTTTCAGAAACATCATGGCCACGCCGGGAATAAAAAATCCTTCGGCTAGGATTTCCGAGGACAGCCCGATCGTTTTGAGGATGTTCCGGAACTTCAGGGCGACGAGAAACGCGGCGGCCGCGGTCAGAATGGTCGCCGCCCGCCCCCAAACAACCGGGCGGTTTTTCGCCTCGGGATGGATCTGCTCGATCACGTCCCGGCTCAGTACGAGCGCCCCAGCGTTGACGGCCGTATCCATCGTCGAAAGAATCGCCGCCAGAACGGCGGTGAAAACGAGCCCGCCAAGGGCGAACCCGGCCCGGCCGCCCGCGATTTCGGCCACGAGCGGCGGGCCGTTGGTTCCTCCGATTTTTTCCGGAAAGAGGGGAAAACATAAAACGCCGATTCCGACGACCAGCGCGTAGAGGCCGAAAAGCGCCGCCGCCGTCGCCCCCAGCCCGCGCCGGGCTGCGGCCACGCTTCGGGCGGCCCGGATCCGCTGAAGGGCGATGGGCGAAATCGTCCAGGCGAGGGTAAATGAGAGGGCCATCAGGCCGTTCCTGCCGAAGTCATGGAAAAGGTTGAAATATCCGGTTTTTCCCGCTTCCGCCGCCCGGGCCGCGGTCAGCGCCCAGGACGATTGCCCCGAAACCCAGAAGAACACGGCCAGGACCCCGGCCCCAAGAAGGGCGAATTGAAGAAAGTCGGTCCAGATCACCGAGCGTAGGCCGCCCAGGGCCGTATAGGCCAAAACGACCGCCGTGCCGGCGACCAGCGCCCAACCGTACGGAACGTCGATAAAATTCTCAAGGAAAAGCCCCAGGGCGGACATCTGGGAGGCGGCCAGGAGGGCCATGTACCAGACGAGAAGGCCGGAGGCAAGATGACGGACCGTCCGGCCGTACCGGAGTTCGACCAGGTCGGACCACGTCAGGACAGGAAGACGATGAAAGCGGGCAGCAAAGAGGACGGCCAGGAGGAGGACCGTCGCCACGGCCGGGACGCCGACGATCCAGATCGCGCTCACCCCGCCGGTGAAGGCTTCGTCGGTGGAAACGAGGATGGACGTCGCCCCAAACCAGGACGCGGTCAGCGAGACGCAAATGAGCCCTCCCGGAAGCCGCCGCCCGGCGAAAAAAAAGTCCTCGGCGCTCTTCATCCGCCGGGAGAAAATCAGCCCGACGGCCAGAAGCAGGACGAGGTAAGCGGCAAACAGGACGAAGTATTCCGGGCGCATGGCCGGGGTTATACCAAAAAGATGGCCGACCGTCCATTGGAACAAGTCCGGAATTGTCACGAAGTCATCGGAATCTCATTGTGGCCAGGAAGGCCTCCCGGAAGCCGCATAGCGGAGGGGGGCCCTGAAGATTAAGGGGGAACCCTCTTCAGGGTTCCCCCTCAACGGGCAACGGCCGCGCATCTTCGAACGCGCGGCTTGCCCTGCTCCTCCTCCAGGTTGCAGAGGCTTCCCCGCCCATGGTGTAGGTAATTTTGGACGACCTTACTGGTTCCCAGGCTTTGCAGTCCTACGCGACCCGCGGGAGCTAGGGCGCGGCTGGAGGGAGGTCTTCATGGCCATCAGAGATTCCGATTGCCGTGTTATAATATCAAAACCATGAAATCGGTCGTGGCCGGCCTCTTCTTTCTCGTTCTCGTCAGCGGCCCCGCCTCCCCCGGACAGGACGCCGAGCGGGACATCCTCGCAAGGACGGAACAAACCCTGGCCGGCCTCGATTCCTTCCAGGCGGATTTCGAGCAGTCCTATTTTTCCATGACGGTATCCACGCCGCTCCGGGAAAAAGGGCGCTTGTTTTACCAAAAACCCGGCCGGATGCGGTGGGAGTACCGCGGAGGGTCCTCGCAAATCGTCGTCCTGAACGACGGCGTCATGGAAACCTTCGTCCCGGAGGAAAACCAGCTCATCCGCCAAAAAATCCCCGAGGAACAGGCCGACGGGGCGATTATCGGCTTGCTTTCGGGCCGGGCGGGCCTGACCGAGGCCTACCGGGTCGAAAACAGCCCCTTTCCCGGGGCCAAAGGCCCCGTCCATCAACTCAAGTTGACTCCCCTCGAGGAGGGCGAAACGGCCTATCTTCTGGTCGAAATCGACGCCCGAACCTATTTCCTCCGCCGGGTCATCCTCTTCGACTGGGCGGGTAATAAAAACGAATTCACCTTTTCCCGCCTGAAAACCAACCCCCGTCTCGGGCCGGACGTGTTCACGATCAAGATCCCGGACGGTTGCGAGATCATCGACAATGTCGACTCCCGGCAACGCTGAACCTTTCCTCCCGGAGTTCGTATAAATGCCTGAGGATAAAAGGTCCTCCGGGTCCGACGATCCCAAGCTCGTCCGCCGGTGCCTGCGCGGCGACCGGAAGGCGTTCGAGACGATCGTCCGGAAATACCAGCAATCGATGCTCAACTACGTGAGCCGGATGGTCCGGGAGAGAGAGATGGCCTTGGACGTCAGCCAGGAAGTTTTTCTTCGGGCCTACGCCTCCCTTCCCTCCTACCGGCCGGAGTACAAGTTCTCGACGTGGCTGTTCCGGATCGCTTCCAATTATCTCATCGATCATTGGAGGAAGAAGAAAATCGCCGTGATCTCCCTGGATCAGCCGCTGGATGAGGAAGAGGACGGTTGTTATCTCCAGGTTGCCGACGAAACGGCGTCCATCGTCCTCGACCTGGAAAGGAAGGAGCTCCGGGTGAAACTGGAGCGGGCCATGGACCGGTTGCCGGTCCATCTGAAAGAGTTGTTCGTTTGGAGGCATGTCACCGGAATGAGCTACGAGGAGATGGCCGATATCAAGAAGCTCCCGGTCGGGACGGTGAAAAACCGGGTGTTTCAAGCCAAGGAAATGATGCGCGAATTGCTCGAGGAGTCGGCATGACCTGCCTGACCGTCGACCGCCTATATGACTGCCTGGACGGCGGCCTGGCCGGCGCGGAAAAAGAAGCCGTCGAGCGTCATCTCGGTTCCTGTGAAACGTGTCGGCGTGCCTTGGCCGTCCGGGAATGGATCGCCGGGGCGGCCTCGGACCTCCCGGCGTTTAAAGTCCCGGAGGATTTCGCCGCCCGGGTCATGGAGAAAGCGTCTACTCTTCCGGCGCCCGTCGCGAAGAAGTTCAACATCAGACTCGTCTGGCCTGCGGCGGCCGCCGCGGCGATTACCGCGGGTTTCGGCCTGGCCGTGATTTTGCCGGGACAGGGAACTCTCGCTTCGCTTCAGAAGATGGGCGCGGCCTTCGGCACCTATCTCCAGAACGCCGCCGCTTTCGCGGCCAAGGGATTGAAACTGGCCGTCCTGGGCGGAAAGATCATCGGGGATATCTCCGGCCGGGTCCTGGACCTCTTGCGGTCGGTCGCCGAAATGGCCGGACCGGAAACCCAGGCCGTCCTTGCCGCGGGGACCCTCATCATCATCATTTCCGGCAGCATGTACCTCCACCACCGGCCCGCCGTCTCGGAGAGAACGCATGAAAAATAAGGTCCTGATATGGCTCGGATCCGGCTTCCTCGTCCTATTGGCCGCGGGGTTGGCCCCGCTTCTGGCCGCTCAACAGGGCGCCGAGTTGGGGTATAAAAAAGACATTCATCTCGGCCCGCAAAGCGAGCAGGCCCAGCTCATCGCCTGGGGCGGAACCGTGAACATCGAGGGGAAAATCCGAAAGGACGTCCTGGTCGTCGGCAGCGAAGTCACGATCAGCGGCGAAATCGGCGATTCCTTCGTCGGCATCGGCGCCCGGGTTCTCCTCAAGCCAACGGCGGTCATCCACAAGGACCTCGTCATTCTCGGGGGGTCGCTCGTCCGGGAGGACGGAAGCGTCGTCAAGGGAGACACAGTCTATTTCAAGTCCGACGAGATCCGCCAGGGGTTTCTCAAGGGGGGATTCGGAGGTCTGTTCGGGGCCGCCTTCCTTCCCTTCATCCTCATCATCAAGTTCATCTCCCTGCTCCTCTGGGCCGTTCTCACCGTCGTCGTCGCCGGCTTGTTCCCGAAAAACGTGACCCTGGCCGCGGACGAAATGCGCCGCTCCCTGGGCCCCGTCCTCCTGACGGGGTTTGTCGCCGCCGCCGCCTTCACGTTCCTGATGCTGTTCGCGGCGATTCTCAGCATCATCCTGATCGGCATTCCCATCCTGATCGCCCTCTCGTTTGCGGCGATCATTATCAAGGTCTTCGGCCGGGTCGTCGTGTACTACGTCGCCGGCCAAATCACGGCCAGGGCCTTCCACAAGACCTCGGTTTCGCCCCTGGGCGGGGCGATGCTCGGGCTGGCCGTCGTGGGAATCATCAAGTTCATCCCGATCATCGGAGGGCTCTTCTCCTTCTTCCTGAGCCTCCTGGCCTGGGGGATCGCCCTGCGGACGAAATTCGGGTTGACGAAAAACTGGTTCCGGAAGACGTCCCAGGGCTCCATCCCGCCGGCCCCGGTTCCGCCGCAAACCCCGCAATCCTGACCGCGGGGGCTCAGATCTGCATGATTTCTTTTTCTTTGGCCGCGGCGATTTCCTCGATTTTCTTGGTGAAATCGTCGGTCGTTTTCTGAAGATCCTCGAGGCCCTTGAATTTATCGTCCTCGCCGATTTCCTTTTCCTTCTCGAGTTCCTCGATGAAATCCTTGGCCTCGCGGCGGAGGTTGCGGAGGGCGGTTTTTTCGTCCTCGAGCATTTTTTTCACTTTCTTGACGATCTCCCGCCGACGTTCCTCGTCGAGCGGAGGCACGGGGATCTTGAGCATCTTGCCGTCGTTGATGGGGTTGAAACCTAGGTCGGCCGAGCGGATGGCCTTGTCGATCGCCTCGAGGATGCTTTGGTCGTAAGGGGCGACCGTGATCAGGCTCGGGTCGGGGATGCCAATCCGGGCCGTCTGATTGACCGGCGTCAGGACGCCGTAATAATCCACCTTGATATCTTCAAAGATACCGAGGTTGGCCCGGCCTGTCCGGAGGCGGCTGAGTTCCTTCCGGAAATGCTCCAGGGAGGCCTTCATCTTGCGATCGAGATCGTGCAGAACGTCCTTGACCATCGCGACCTCCTCCTTCACCACACGGTCGTACCGATGTCCTCGCCCATCACCGCCCGCTGGATGTTGCCCCGCTTTTTCAGGCTGAAGACGATGATCGGGAGCTTGTTGTCCTTGCAGAGCGAAATGGCCGTGGCGTCCATCACCTCGAGGCCCCGCCTGAGGACTTCGATGTAGCGGATCCGGTGGAACCGTTTGGCCCCCGGGTCCTTCAGCGGGTCGGCGGAATAGACGCCGTCGACCTTGGTCGCCTTGAGGATCGCTCCGGCCTTGATTTCCAGGGCCCGCAGGGCCGCCGCGGTGTCGGTCGTGAAATAGGGGCTTCCCAATCCGGCGCTGAAGATGACGACCCGGTTCTTTTCCAAGTGGCGGATGACCCGGCGGCGGATGAACGGCTCGGCGATCGCCTTGATTTCCACGGCCGAGACATGGCGGGTCATCACCCCGGCTTTCTCCAGGGCGTCCTGGAGGGCGATCCCGTTCATGACCGTGGCCAGCAGGCCCATCTGATCGGCGGAAACGCGCTCGACCCCCTCGGCCGTGCCCCGCACGCCGCGGAAGATGTTGCCTCCCCCGATCATGATCGCAATCTGGACGCCGAGCGCCTGGACTTCTTTGATTTCCTGGGCGATGGCCTGGGTGGTTCGGAAATCGATCCCGTAGGACAGCTTCCCCAGGAGCGACTCCCCCGACAGTTTGAGCAGAACGCGGTCGTAAGCGGGTTTGGACACGACCTTGTCTCCTCTCGTTATTTCGTGATCAGGTACCGGGTGAACCGGCCGACCTTGGTGTTCTCCTTGAACTTGCTGATGAACTGGGTGAGCAGGTCCTTGACCTTCCTCTTGTCGTCCTTGATGAACGGCTGTTCGAGAAGGCAGGTTTCCTCGTAGAACTTGGCGAGCTTGCCCTCGACGATTTTCTCGACGATCTCGGCCGGCTTCTTGGAATCCTTGAACTGTTCGCGGATGATCTCCCGCTCCTTGTCGAGGACATCGGCCGGCACGTCGGCCGGGGCGATGTATTTCGGCGCCGAGGCGGCGATATGCATGGCGATGTTCTTGACGAGCTCCAGGAACTCCTCGTTCTTGGCGACGAAGTCGGTTTCGCAGTTGACCTCGACCAGGACGCCGATCTTGCCGTTGGTGTGGATGTAGGCCCCGATCCGGCCCTCGCGGGTCGCCCGATCGGCCTTGTCCGCGGCCCGGGCGTAGCCCTTCTTCCGCAGAATTTCGATGGCCTTTTCCTGGTCGCCGCCGGCTTCTTCCAGGGAGCGTTTGCACTCCATCATCCCGATGCCGGTGCGCTCGCGCAATTCCTTGACCATATCCGCCGTGATTTCCATCATGAACTCCTTGTCGTTTTCCCCTCCGGGCCCGCGCCCGGGTTCCCTCCCCCGGCGGTCAACCGAGGTCGAGCGTCGGTTCCTCGGACGGAGCTTCCCCCGCCTTGTCATCGAGCATCGATTTTTCGATCCGGGCCTTCTTGCCGTCAAGGATGGCTTCCGAGATCTTGCCGGAGAACAGCTCGATCGCCCGGACGGCATCGTCGTTGCCGGGAATGGGATACGCCAGGTCGTCGGGGTCGCCGTTGGTGTCGACGATGGCCACGATCGGGATGCCCATTTTCCGCGCTTCCAGGAGAGCGATCGTCTCCCGGGAGGAGTCGATGACGAACATCGCCCCGGGCATGCCCTTCATGTTCTTGATCCCGCCCAGGTTCTTGCTCAACTTGCGGTAGACTTTTTCGAGCTTGGACTGTTCCTTCTTGGACAGAAGATCCCAGCGGCCGTCTTCGCGCATCTCCTCCATCTCGATCAGCTTGTCGATCGAGCCGCTGACGACCTTGAAGTTGGTCAGCAGCCCGCCCAGCCAACGCTGGTTGACGTAGCTTGATTCGCACTTCTGGGCCGCGTCCCGGACGATATCCTGGGCCTGCTTCTTGGTCCCAACGAACAGGACGTCCTTGCCGCTTTCGGAGACGCCCTTGACAAAGGCCAGACCTTCCTTGAAGACTTTGATCGTCTTCTGCAGGTCGATGATATAGATGCCGTTCCTCTGGCCGTAGATGAATTCCTTCATCTTGGGGTTCCAACGCTTCGTTTGGTGCCCGAAATGGACGCCGGCCTCCAACAATTCCTTCATCGTGACTGAGACCACAGCTTCCTCCGTTAACGTTTGTGGTACTGCGGGGCTTTTCGGGCGCCGAGCAGGCCGTATTTTTTCCGTTCTTTGATGCGCGAATCGCGGGTGACCAGTCCGGCCGCCTTCAGGGCCGGCTTGAGTTCCCGGTTGAATTCGATCAGGGCCCGGGTGATGCCCAGACGGACGGCCTCGGCCTGGCCGTGAATGCCGCCGCCTTCGACCCGCATGAAGACGTCGAACTTGTCCTCGGTCGAAGTCAGGGCCAGGGGCTGTTTGATCTTCAGCCGGTGGGATTCCGTCCGGAAATAATCGTCAAACGCCCGGGGGCGCTTGTTGACGAACAGCGTGAAATCGCCTTTACCGGACCGCAGGAAGACCCGGGCGATGGACGTCTTCCGCTTGCCTGTTCCGTAATACTGAATGAGACTCACTGCGTCGGCCTCCTCGTTTAGAACCGGTATTCCTGGGGATTTTGAGCGGCATGGGGATGTTCGGCGCCGCGGTAAACCTTGAGCTTTTTGTAAACCGCGCGCCCGAGGGTGTTTTTCGGAATCATGCCCCAGACGGCTTTTTTAATGACTTCTTCGGGCTTTTTCGCCATCAGGTCCTTGTAAACCTCGGTCTTGATGCCGCCGGGATATCCGGAATGGCTATGGTATTCCTTGAGCTCCGCTTTCCGTCCCGTCACCACGATTTTCTCGGCATTGACGACGATGACGAAATCACCGGTGTCGATGAACGGGGCGAATTGCGGCTTCGCTTTTCCGCGGAGCAGAACGGCGACCTGCGTGGCCAAACGTCCCAGGACTTTGCCCTCGGCATTAATCACCCACCACTTGTGTTCGACGGCATCCTTTTTTGGGGCAAAAGTCTTCATCGGCTAAACCTCAACAAGAGATATTGGAAACTCTGACTACAGGTTTCGCTAAATCAAAATGATGCAATAAGATACTATTTCCCGGAAAAAATGTCAATCAAAAAAAACCCTTCCCTCCGGCCGGGCCGAAGGGAAGGGCGGAATGTCCTTAATCAGGCGAAAAAGCTTACTTTTTCAGCTCTTTTTCGAGTTTCATCCGCTCGACAGCTCGGATCTGGGCTTCCTTGAATTTTTCACCGTACCGGTCGGCCTCGGCCAGGTACCGGCCTTCCTTCTCGGGAAAAACCTTCGCGTGGATGTTGATGTACAGCATCTTCATATAGGCGAAGGAATTGGCGAACGACGGGTCGATCTCGATCGCCTTGAGAAGGGCTTGTTCGGATTGGGCGGCGACCTCGGCTTTCTCGAAGTCGGAAAGGAAATTCTGCAGCTGGTAGGCCTTGTTGAACCGGTTGACGCCGATCGTGTACCAAACCTCGGCGCTGTCGGGCTCGATGCTCAGGCGTTTCTGGTGGTATTCCAGGGCCCGGTCGAACTTTTCCTTGAAATCGGACGTCGGCAGGTTGTCGTAATAATTGGCCATATAGGCGTATCCCTGGACCGCATCCGGGTCGGTCTCGATGCGGCGCAGGTACATCTGCTCGGCCTTTTGCTTGAGTTCCTTGGTTTCCCCGGAGTAGCGTTTGTAGAATTCGGCCGCGATGTAGTAATTGTTCATGTTGCCGGGCTCGAGCTCGATGATCCGGAGGAACATCTTCTCGGCGTTGCCCACGTCGTGGAGCTTGTCGTACATGTCTCCCAGTGAGTAGATGATTTCCTTGTTGTCCGGGTCGATCTCGTAGGCTTTATTCAGGGCGGCCAGGGCTTTCGCTCCCCGTTCTATGTTGTCGACCGATTCTTTTCCCGGCGCGTAGATCATCTTGTAGCTTTCGCCGATGTACCGGAACGCTTCCTTCAATTCGGGGTTGTACTTGACGGCTTGCTCGTACTCAGTGATAGCCTTCGGGTATTTCTTTTCGTTAAAAAGCGCGTTGCCCTTATTGAAGTAGTAATTCGCCCGCAGAATGTTGAGGTTCAGCTTTTGACAGGCGACGGTGGAAACGACGACCGCCACGGCAAAGATCCCAACGATTAAGCGCGATGCGCGTATCCTCGACATCTTGACCTCCTAGGACAGGTGTCCCTTGATGGAAATAGGCTCCATTTATAATCAAATGCGCCCCGAAAGTCAACTTTTAAAGGTTCGGGCCGCGCAGGAGAATCCGGATGGGACTCCCCTCGAACCCGAACTCCCGCCGGATCTTCTGGATCATGTATTTTTCGTAGGCCGGGGCCATGGGTTCCCGGACATTGGCGAAGGCGACGAAGGTCGGCGGAAGAACGCCCTTTTGGGTCATGTACTTGATCGGGAACCGGAGGCCTTTTTTGGTCATCGGGGCGTTTTCGGAGTTCAGGACGGCGATGAATTTGTTCAGGAGGGCGGTGCCGATCATCTTCTGGCCGTTTCGGAAAACCTGCTCGGCCAGGTCCAGAATCCGGGTCACGTGCCGTCCGGTCACGGCCGAAACGGGGACGAGCGGAGCGTAGTTCACGAATTCGAGCCGGCTCCAGAGCGCCCTCTCGACTTCCTCCATGACCACGTCCTCTTCCCGGACCAGATCCCATTTGTTCAGGGCAATCACCAGCGGTTTCCCCGACTCCAGGGCTAGGGAGGCGACCGTCCCGTCCTGCCGGGCCGGAAACTCGGCCACGTCCAGGACCAGGCAGAGGACGTCGGCCAAAGGGATGTTTTTTCGGGCTTTAATCACGCCGGCGCTTTCCCGTTCGTCGCCGACCTTGCCGAATCTGCGGATCCCCGCCGTGTCGACGAGGAGATAGGATTTCGACCCGCGCCGGATCAGGACATCCGTGCTGTCCCGGGTCGTTCCCGGGATTTCACTGACGATGGCCCGCTCCTCGCCGCAGAGTCGATTGACCAGGGAGGATTTGCCGACGTTCGTCCGGCCGATGACCGCGATCCGCAGCGGCCGGGGCCCGGTGTCTTCTTCCTCTCCCTCCGGCGAGGGGGGAAGGAGGCCGGCGACGGCCGTCTCCAGATCGCCGATTCCCAGCTTGTGTTCGGCCGAGATGAACAGCAGATGGGGAGCGCCCAGTCTGTAGTATTCGGCGAGTTCCGGCTTCTCGGATTCCGTATCGATCTTGTTGACGACGACGAGAAACGGACGCCCCAATTTCCGGAGCGACCGGAGAAGGTCCTCCTCGACCGGGAGCAGCCCCCGCCGGCCGTCCAGAAGGAGGATGACGACGTCGGCCGATTTGGCCGCGGCCCAGGCCTTGGCCTTGACCTGGGCGGAAAAGGGCTCGGTCGGGGAGTCCAGGAATCCGCCCGTATCCACGAGCTCGACCCGGCGCCCGTCCAGCCGGGCTTCGCCGGCGACGAAATCCCGAGTCATCCCCGGAAGGGAATGAACCAGCGCTTTCTTCCGGCGGAGGAGGCGGTTGAAAAGGGTCGATTTGCCGGCGTTGGGATAACCGACGATCACGACGCGGGGAAGGGACTTGGCTTCGGTCACTCCCCACCCATCTTGGAAAAATCGGGCAGGATCGGATGGTTGATGGCGATGTGTCCGGCCAGCGTTTCCCGTTCCTCCCCATCGACCAGGAGGCAGACTTTTTTGATGGATTTCAGGTTATAAGCCAGGGAATCGACCACGGCATAAATCGTCGCGATTTCGGCGTTCGACCCGGAAGGGTGGCGGTCGGCGAACTCGCGGGAAAAATCGACATAGGCGATCCCGTCCTTGGTGACGTAGACCTGGATGAGTTTGGTCTCGGGAGGAATGGCGGAGAGAAGCCCTGACTGGGACCCCTTGATGAGTTCCTGCAGGATTTGGCGCGCTTCAAACGCCGGGGAAGAAGCGTCGGCGACGATTTCCCTCTCCTCAGGAACCAGGGCGTCTCTCTCGTCGCTGAGAAACAGGAGTTTCACCGTCCGCTTCGGCCGGGGATCGGCCGGAGACGTTCCTTCCTCCGCGGAAAGGCCCGCTCCGGGCTGGGCTTTTTTGATGGATTCCCGGTTGTCGCTCAGGAAAAAGAAGACCGCCAGCCCGACGGCCGCGACGGCCAAAATCGGAATCAGGACAGAGCGCATGGACTTCGGCATGGGCGGGTCTTATTTTTGAGGATAGAGTCTCAAATAGCGGACGAGGCCCCGGTGAAGGGCTTCGGCGACATGGTTCTGAAAATACTCGTCGTTCAGCTTCCGCTCCTCCTCGGCGTTCGAAATGAAGGCCATTTCGACCAGGACGGCCGGGCAGGCCACGCCCTGCAGGACCTTGAAGCCCGCCTGCTTGATGCCCCGGTTTTCGAGCTTCAGGGCAGTGTTGATCTCCTCCTGGATCATTTCGGCCAACCGTTGGCTCTGCCTGACATAAGCGGTTTGGGCCATGTCCCAGAGGATCATTTTGACTTCGTCCTGCGATTCGGCGGGAATCCGTTTGTCCAGTTCCCCGCTGGTGTTTTCGAGGTAGGCGAGCTTCCGCGTTTCCTCGTCCGAGGCCTTGACGTTCATGAAAAACGTTTCCGCGCCGTGCGATTTGCTCCGGACCGAGCCGTTGGCGTGGATGCTGATAAACAGCTGGGCGTCGTTGTTGTTGGCCACCGCCGCCCGATTTTCCAGCGAGACGTCGAGGTCCTTGTCCCGGGTCATGATGACCCGGTAGGACATGGTTTTTTCGATGAGGGCCTTGAGCTTGAGGGCTACGGCCAGGGTGACGTCCTTCTCGTGGCTTCCGAATTTGCCCTTCGCCCCGATGTCGAGCCCGCCGTGCCCGGGATCGATCACGATGTTGCGCAGGGCCGCGGCCGGGGCGGGAGAGGCGGAATTTACGGCCCCGGAAGAGGCCGGGACGGAAGGGGTGGAAAATCCGGAGACGGTGAAAAGACATAAGGCCAGGGTTAAAAGGGCCGGAACAATGGAGAAAAACGAAAGACCGGTCTTTGCCTTCCC
>CAYSGA010000015.1:0-15628 GCA_964430165.1 uncultured Eubacteriales bacterium | reverse complement strand
ACCGGGTCGAACAGGGGGATACCCTCGTCCTGGTCGCCGGCCATGCGGCCATGGACAGCACCTTCGATTACCTGGCCTTGCGGGCGGCGCGGGAAGCCGGACCGGTCCCGGACGACTCGGAAAAGACCCGGTCCTGAAAGCCCCCGCTCACCGCCGGTTCATTCGTTGAAGGCGCCGGTGTCGACCCAATCCTTTTTCAACACGGACCAGAAATCCTCGGCCAGGCCGCGGCTGACATATTCGTAAGGCAGCCAGCCGTACCCGCCTTCTCCCCAGTTCGTCCCCCAGGAATTGCGGATGAGCAAAGCGCCCGTCGTTTCGCGTCCGCCTTTTTTTCCGTTTTTGATCTCGATCCGGTCGTCATAACCGACGGCCGCCACCGCGTGCCCCCCCTCGATCCGCTCCTTCGGCCCGGGAAAGGGAATCGCCCCCCGGGCATCGGCCGACTCGATCGAACTATAGACGGTGAAACCGAACATCGACGGATGGCCGGACGCAAGATGCGCTTTGACCCGCCCGAGCGTTTCCTCCGCGGGAGTGCCGGGGATGTCGTGGCGATAGTACCGGACGGCCTTATAGTTCTGGGCGAAGGCGTAGCAAAAAGCCGGGGGCTCCTGGTCGAACCGGTCCGGGCCGTCGTCGTACGGCCAATGTTCCTCGGGAGGGACTCCAAACAGAACCATCGCCCCGATCGTCGTCCGGAGATAGGCGCCCGTATCGCCCTTGAGCCTCATCAGGTTTCGGGCGGCCTTGTAGAGAAAAAGGCGCGAGGCGTCGAGATGGCGTCCGAAGGCGCGGCGTTCGTAATATTCGATGATCCCGGCGCCGGCGTTGGCCGTGCAGGAGCCGAGGCGTCCCTGGTCCTCGACCGGCGAACAATGCGCCCTCAAATCAACCGCCGGGGGAAAGGAGTCGGAGGCCCTCTTCGGGCGGTTCCCCCGGAAGGCCCGCGGGACCGTCCGTTTGGGCCGGAGGCCGGTCGCCGCCATGATTTCCCTCACGGACGTCGTTTCCTCCGAATAATCCCGAAAATCCGGAATGTCCGGAATCCAGCCGAACCTGAAACGGGACATGCAGCCCTCCTTCCGCGGCCTTTCGATCAATGAGTCGGGGCCGTTTTGAAAAGATGGAATCCAACCGCCCCGAAAATCAGCCGCAAAATATTTCTTAAAATCGAGTTTGTTTTTCCGTATAATACCGGCGCTTTGGGTCGGACTGAGTCGGAAGCGGCGAAAACGAACCGCTTCCAAAGATGCCGGAGGAGGAAGATCGATGAAATCCTCGCGTACCCGGGGGGCCCTGGCGGCCGCGGTTTTGGGGATTCTGTTCGGAGCCATTCCGTTGTCCGCCCAATTCGAGCTCGGGGCGGACGTGATGTCCAAGTACATCTGGCGCGGTTTCGACCTCTACGATGACGACAATCCTGCCTTGCAGCCGTCCCTGACCTACACGTTCGGGGAGTCGGGGTTTTCCGTAAACCTCTGGGGAAGCTTCGCCCTGGGCGAACGGTCGATGTATAAAGATTACGATGAGATCGACCTGACTTTGGATTACGCCTTTTCGCTTTCAGACCAGGTCGAGATGTCCGTGGGATTCATCCAGTACGGCTACTATTTCGGCGGAAAAGACGTTTACCAAGAGAGTACGACCCAGGAGCTTTACGTCTCGGCCGGACTCCCCGAAGCCTTTCTCGCCCCCATCCTCACCGTTTTCTACGACGTGAATTTGGGCTCGGGCCTCTATGTTCTTTTAGAGGCCTCCCACTCGTTTCCGCTGTCCGCAACCCTCGGCCTGGGCCTTTACGCCGGGCTCGGATATAACGGCAAGCAATTCATCGACGAGAGCGGCCTCTCCGACCTGACGATCGGCGCGTCGCTTCCAATATCGCTCGGGGACTGGACGATCGCCCCGTTGGTCAATTACACGTTTGTTTTTCTTGACTCCGTCAACGAAGAGAACGAGCTTTGGTTCGGGATCTCGATCGGCCGGTGACCCGGGCCGCACTTTAGAATTTAATTTCGACAAACCCCGCGGCGTTCTTGAGCCCGTCGAGGTATTGCTGATAGGCCCCGGCCTGTTTGCCCTGCTTCAGCCGGGCTTCGATTTCGGTCCTGACCGTTTCCAACAATTCTGTTTCCTTCGCCCGGTTTTCGACCTTCAGGATGTGGAAGCCGTATCTCGTCTCGACGATGTCGCTGATCTCCCCGACCGGAACTGAAAAAGCGGCATCCTCGAAGGGTTTGACCATCATCCCCCGGGGGAAATTCTCATAAAGCCCGCCGTTTTCCTTCGAGCCGGGGTCTTCGGTGAATTCAACGGCCAGGGCGGCGAAATCCTCGCCTTTTTTCGCCCGGGCCAGGATGTCCTCCATCTTTTTCCGAATCGCCGGGATCTCGGACTCGGGCTTGCCCTGGGTCAGGAGAAGGATGTGGCGGACCGTGGCGGTCTTGTCCTCGCCGTAGGCTTTTTGAACTTCATCCTCGCCGACTTCAATCGCCTTGAAAACCGTGGCCTCCAAAAACCGACGGATCGTCATGTCTTCGCCGAGCGATTTCTTAAAAAGGGCGACGTCGACGTTGTTCTTGTTCAGCTTCTCGAGGAATTGATCCTCGCCGCCGGCCCGGGCGTACTGCGCGGCCAAGGCCTCTTCGAATTCCTCCGGGGAAGCCGCTATCTTTGCGGCCTCGGCCTCGGTCAGCAGCAATCTCCGTTCGCCGATTTGGAGGGCGGCCCGGCCGACGGCCGCTTTGAAGTTCTCCAAATCTTCTTCCGCGAACCGGAGGGCGCCGTCGCCCAGGGTGCTCCGGAGGAGCTCGACGACATCGCCGGCGGAGACGATGAATTTCCGGGAGGTGAGAAGCTCTGCGTTTTGGTCCGGGTCAAGCACCGGAAGACGGGCGGATAAATCTTTAGCCAGTTTGTAGGCCGGCGTGCCCGCGGCGAGCTTCGTTCCCTCGGTCTTTTTAGGGGAACAGGCGGCCCCGACAACGCTCAGGACGAGAGCCAAAGCGAGGATTTTTTTCATGGTGTCTCCTTTTTTGGGAAGGGCCAGTAGACCATATTCGGCCGATTTTGCCAAGGGAGTGGTTCTTTTTCCAAAAATGGGAATCTCCGATGGCTGTAAATGCCTCACTCCAGCCGCGGGAACCAGTCCCGTCGGTTCCCCCCACGGCCGAATGGCCGTAGGGCCCCCCTCCGCTATGCGGCTTTCGTGAGGTATTTCCAGCCACAGGAAGATTCCACTGATATCATTCCAGGGAGAGTCCTTTGACTCGATTTTTTTGAAAAAGCCCTGTGATATAATGGCCGGGACATGATCGCCCTGAAAGAGACCCTCCGGGCCGTCCTCTACGAACGGCTGAAAGACATCTACCCAATCGTTCCCGGAGACATCGAATTTCTCTACCCGCCCCAGGCGAAATTCGGCGACCTTGCCCTCTCTCTGCCCATGTCCCTAGCCAAAAAGCTCGGGGACGATCCCCGTAAAATCGCCCTGAAAATGACCGCCGAAATCGGGGCCCTTCCCGGAGTTTCACGGATGGAAATCGCCGGGGCCGGCTTCATCAACCTGTTTTTAGACCCGGCTTCCTTTTTTTCCGAACGGCTCGCCTCGGCCGACCGGACCTCCCTTCTCCCGGACGAGCGGAAAATCATCGTCGAGCACACGAACATCAACCCGAATAAAGCGGCCCATATCGGGCACCTCCGGAACGCCTGCCTGGGCGACACGCTCGTCCGGTGCCTCCGGGCCAAGGGGGAAACCGTCGAGGTTCAGAACTACCTTGACGACACCGGCGTGCAGGTCGTGGATGTCGTCTACGGCCTGATGGAGCTCGAACGGAAGACGGCCGCCGACCTGGAAAAGATCGACCGGTTCGATTACTACTGCTGGGACCTTTACGCCCGGACGGTTGCGTACCTGGAGGCACATCCCGAAAGCCGCGGCCGCAAGGCCGAAATTCTTCAAGGCCTCGAGCACGGCCGCGAACCCGAAAGCGGCATGGCTTTCGCCGTCTCCCGGCGCGTCGCCCGGGCCCACCTCCGGACGATGAAGCGGATCGACGCCACCTACGACGTTCTCCCCTGCGAATCGAGCATCCTCGGCCTCAAGTTTTGGGAACGCGCCTTCGACCTTCTCAAGGAACGCCGGGCGATCTCTTTTCAAAACGAAGGCCCGAACGCGGGTTGTTGGATTATGAAGGTCGAGGACGAGGACAACCGGGAAAAAATCATCGTCCGGGGCGACGGGACGGTCACGTACGTCGGCAAGGACATCGCCTACCAGATGTGGAAGTTCGGCCTGCTCGACCGGGATTTTTATTACGAGCCGTTCGCCGAGGAGAACGGCCGGACCGTCTGGATCTCGACGGCCGAGCCCAACGGCCGGGACGTCGCCTTCGGCCGAGGAAGCCGCGTTTACAACGTCATCGACTCCCGCCAGGCCTACCTCCAAAAAGTCGTCGTCCAGGGCCTCCGGGCGCTCCAATTCGAGGCCCAGGCCGAAAAGTCAATCCACTTTTCCTACGAAATGGTCTCCCTTTCGCTCCGGAGCCTCAAGTACCTCGGGATAGAAGCGACGACCGAGGAGATCGAGAAGGGTTTCGTCGAGGTTTCCGGCCGGAAGGGGCTCGGGGTCAAGGCCGACGACCTCCTCGACCTCCTTGAGCAGAAAGCGTTGGCCGAGGTGGACCGGCGTAATCCCGAGCTGCCGGACGAGGCCAAGCGCCGGACAGCCGCCCAGATCGCCCGGGGCGCCCTGCGGTACTTCCTGCTGAAGTTCGCCCGCAACTCGATGATCGTCTTCGACGTGGACGACGCCCTCAGCTTCGAGGGCGAGACGGGGCCCTATCTCATGTACACGGTCGTCCGTCTCAACAGCATTTTCCGCAAGCTCGAGGAACGCGAAGGGACAACCCGGGCGGATCTCGAAAAGCGGGCGGCCGCCGGCCGCGCGTCCTTCGAAATCCTGGACGCGGGCGAGCGCGGCGAACTCTGGGACCTCATCGTCACCTCCGCCAAGTTCGAAGAGGAAATCCTCCATTCCCTCGCCGCCCTCGAGTTCTCCCACCTGGCCAAATTCGCCTTCCTCCTGTCCCAGAAAGCCAACGCCTATTACCACCGCTCGCCGGTCCTGGCCGAGGAGAAAGCGGACGTCAAAAACCTGCGGATCCTCGGGCTTTATTACGTCCGCGGCGTTTTGGAAAAAGCGCTCGACCTCATGGGTCTGTCCGTCCCGGAACGGATGTGAGCCCTTTCTTGACTCGGGGGGGGCGTCGGCGATATATTTCTCTCATGCACGAGGGCGGATGCTTTGTTCAACCGCCGGGCTCTTCCCGGAAACGGGCCTGACCATGTCTGAAAACCGGACCATTCTTCTCGTCGAAGACGAAGCCCTCATCGCCGAGGATATCGCCAAACAACTCCAAGACGAAGGATACCGGGTCATCGTCGCCGGAAACGGGGAAAAAGCGATTGAAACCTTCCGGGCGCAGGGGGACGAGATCCATCTCGTCCTGATGGACGTCGACCTCGGCCAGGGGATGGACGGGACCGAGGCGGCCCGGGAAATTCTCAAGGGCCACGACGTCCCGATTCTCTTCCTCTTGTCCCACGCGGAAAAGAAATTCGTCGAAAAAACGGCCGACCTTTTTTCCTATGGATATATCGTCAAAGAGTCCAGAATCACCATCCTCCAGGCCTCCGTCAACATGGCCTTCAGGCTCCACGAAGCCCACCGGAAACGCCGGCAGGCCGAGGAGAAACTGCGGGCCAGCGAACTTTTCAATTTCGCCGTCTTTCAATACAACCCGATCCAAATCATGATCGTCGACCGGGAGGGGCGGATCGTGAAGGCCAACCTGGCCAAACGGCAGTCCGGCGACCGCGTTCCCCGGATCGGGGACCTGATGTACCGGGATTACGCGGGCAAACACGGGATCGACATGCGGGGCGAATTGATGGCTTGCCTGGCTTCGGGAAAACCCGTCCATTTTCCGGAGCTTCCCTACGGCGACAAAATCCTCGATATCTCCATCGCGCCCTTCTCCGAAGGGGCGATCATTACGAGCCAGGACATCACCGAGCGGGTACGAACGACGGAAAAAATGCGTCTCGGCGAACAACGTCTGGCCCTGGCCCAAAAAGCGGCGAATGCCGGCGTCTGGAACTGGGACGGCGACTCAAAGCGCCTGAGCCTGTCGCCGGAGCTTTATGCGATTCTCGGAAAAACGCCGGACGAACCTGAAAGCCCCGTCGATATCTGGAAAAACTTCGTTCACCCTGAGGACAGGAAGGCCGTCCGAAGCCGTTTCGAAACGGCCTTGGCCGACCGGAGTCCCGTCGAGGAGGAGGTCCGCATCCTCCGGCCGGACGGCCGCGTTCGCTGGCTGCGGGTGCTGGGAAACGCAATTTACGACGCCTCCGGGAAGCCCGTCCGGATGGATGGCATCTGTCTGGACATCACCGATCAAAAATTCCGGGAGGACGTCCGGACCGCGGTCTACGAGATTTCCGAGGTCGCCTTGAGGGCTGAAACCCTCGAGGAAATCTTCAAGGCCCTTCACCAGACCGTAGGCCGGATCATCTCCGCGGAAAATTTCTATATCGCCCTTTATGACTCCGAAAAAAAGCAACTCAGCTTCCCCTATTACGTCGACGAATACGACGAACAACCGCTCCCCCAGCCGATCGGCCAGGGTTTGACCGAGTACGTCCTGTTTCACGGAGAGCCCCTTCACGCCACCCCTCAAATAACCGCGGAATTGGAAGCCGCGGAAAAGATCGTGCTCGTCGGCGCTCCCTCGGCCGACTGGCTGGGAGTTCCGCTGAAAATCCACGGCCGGACGATCGGGGTCATGGTCGTTCAGACGTACATGGCCGGAGCAACCTACAAGGCGGAGGATCTGGACATTCTGATATTCGTTTCCGGCCAGGCCGCTTTGTCCATCGAGCGGAAACGGGTGGAAAAGGCGCTTCAGCAGCTCGTCGGGCAGAAGGAAATCCTGATGCGCGAGCTTCAACACCGGACGAAAAACAGCCTGGCCCTCATCTCCAGCCTTCTCGGGCTGGAAAAAGAAAACCTGGCCGACGACCGGGCCCGGGAAATCTTTTCCAAAACGCGGTCCCGGATCGGATCGATCGCCGCCGTTTACGAGCGGCTGTCCGATTCCGTCAATTACGACCAGGTGGATTTACATGTCTATGTCCGGGAGATCGCCGAGGCGCTCGTTCGGTCCTTCGCCCCGGAGGCCGGAAACGTCCGGTTGAAGACCAAGCTCGAGGAAATCAAGCTCGACCCGAAACGGGCCGTCCCCGTCGGCCTCATCCTGACCGAATTGGTCATGAACGCCCTCAAATACGGTTTTCCCGGAAAAGCCCTGGGGGAAATCCGGCTCGAACTGAAGAAAACGGACGGCCGGATCGTTCTCGGAGTTGCGGACAACGGCAGCGGATTCCCCAAGGGCTTCGACTTCAACACCGTGGCCGGCACGGGTCTGACCATCGTCCGCATGCTGGCCGAACAGCTGGACGCGAAACTGGACTTTGCGACCAAACACGGCACCCACGTTCAGTTGAGTTTCGTCCACTAACCCCGCGCTTCGCGGATTCCGTTTTTCTTCTCGACCCTTTATAATAGCGGACCGGTGATGGGCGCAACTCCGGGCCCGTCCCGGGAGTTTTTAAACGGAACGGGCCTTCCCCCCGTTCCCGATCTCGAGAAAGGAGGACCGGCCCATGATCTCCGTTTCCGGGCTCACTAAAAAATACGGCGAGTTGGTCGCCGTCCGGGATCTGAGTTTCCGCGTCGAGCCGGGAAAGATCTGGGGTCTCCTGGGCCCCAACGCCGCCGGCAAAACCACCACGATGCGCATCTTGACAGGGTTTCTCCCGGCCACGGAAGGCGCCGTTTCCATCGGCGGGTGGGATGTCTTTGAAAAGCCGAACGAAGTCAAGCGGATCCTCGGCTACCTGCCCGAAGTCCTGCCGCTCTACCCGGACATGACGGTTTCGGAATACCTCGACTTCGTCGCCGCGGTCAAGCAGGTTCCCTCCCCGGAACGGCCGGAAGCCGTCGTCCGGGCCGTAAGGGCGACCAGTCTGGGGGAGGTCAAAGGCCGCCTGATCCGGAATATCTCCCGCGGCTATAAACAACGGGTCGGCATCGCCCAGGCCCTGATCCACAATCCCCGGGTCCTCATCCTGGACGAGCCGACGATCGGCCTGGATCCGGCCCAGATCATCGAGATCCGGAGCCTGATCAAATCGCTCCGGGGCGAACATACGATCATCCTTTCCACCCACATCCTGGCCGAGGTCACCCAGACCTGCGACGGCGTGGTGATCATCAATGAAGGCCGCCTGATGGCCTCCGGCTCCCTGGAGGAACTGACCGCCTCGGTCCGCACTTCGGAAGGAGTTCTTCTCCGTGTCCGCCGGGACGCCGCCGCGGCGGCCGACCAGCTCCGGTCCATCCCCGGCGTGGACGCGGTCATACCGGGCGAGGATGGACTCCGGTTGGAATGGACGCCCGGCCTCGACCCCCGCGACGAGATCGTCCGGATCTGTCTCGAGGGGGGGTTCGGCGTACTGGAGATGCGGCCGCTGGCCCTGAGCATCGAGGACCTTTACCTCCGGATCGTATCGGGAGGGACGGAACAATGAGGAATATCCGGACGATCACGAAAAAAGAGATCCGGTCCTTTTTCACCTCTCCCATCGCCTTTGTCGTCATCGCCGTCTTTCTCGTCCTGAGCGGCTTCTTTTTCTCCAGCCTCATCCGCTGGTTCAACGCCCTGTCGCTCCAGGTCGCCCAAAACCCGGCCTATTACAACCAGCTCAACATCAATCAACAGGTTTTCGCCCCCCTCTTTCACAACATGAGCATCGTCCTCCTTCTCATCGTCCCCCTGTTGACAATGCGGCTGTTCGCCGAGGAAAAGAAACTCGGGACCGAGGAACTGCTTTTCACCTCGCCCCTTTCGGTCGCCGAGATCATCCTCGGCAAATACCTCGCCTCCCTCGTCGTTCTCCTCGGCCTGCTGGCTCTGGCCGCCCTGCCGGCCGGTTTTGCCTTTCTCTTCGGCAACCCCGAAGTCCTCCCCTTCCTGACCGGATTCCTGGGCCTTTTCCTGATGGGGGCGGCTTTCATCGCCCTGGGAATTTTCTTCAGTTCGCTGACCGAGAACCAGATCATCTCGGCCGTCCTGACCTTCGGGTCCCTGCTCCTGTTCTGGATCGTCAACTGGGCTTCGGCCTCGGCCTTGGGGTTCTGGAAGGGCGTCCTCGACTACGCCTCACTCCTGCGGCACTTCGACAACCTGACTCAGGGGATCCTGGACACGACCGACGTCGTCTATTACCTGAGTTTCATCTTCCTCGGGCTCTTTCTCACCCACGCGGTGATCCAGTCCCGGCGGTGGAGATAAGCCATGGGCAAAATCGCCAAACACCTTCAGACGATCGGCTTCGTTCTCGTCTTCACCGCCCTCGTCGTTTCCCAGACGTGGCCCGCGGCTCGGCCCGCCCCTGTCCTCCTAGCCGGCCTCGGCTTCGTTTCGCTGGCGGCTCATGTCTTCCTTCACGCCGGCCGGCTCAAACAGCGGATGAAGCGGCGCGCGTTTCTTTATTCCTCGAACCTGCTCCTGATCATCGTCCTGGTTTTCGGAATCGTCGTCGTCGTCAACGTCCTGCTCTCCCGCCATCACCAAAGGTTCGACTTCACCGAGGCCCGGGTTCATTCCCTTTCGGACCAATCGACCCGAGTGGTCAAGGCGCTGAAGACGGACGTCACCCTCAAGGCTTTTTTCCGGGAAGGAAACATGAACCGGGCCCGGATGGAGGACCTGCTCAAGATCTACGCCTACCACTCCCCCCGGATCAAATACGAATTCATCGACCCGGATAAAAATCCCGGCCTGGTCAAGCGCTACGAGGTCACGGACGACGGGACGACGGTCCTGGAGGCGGGCGACAAAGACGGCCGGATCACCGGGGTCGCCGAGGAGGAGGTCACCAACGCCCTGATCCGGGTCACCCGGGAGAAAAAGAAAACAGTCTATTTCCTCGAAGGCCACGGTGAAATCAGCCCCGAACTCGACGGGGAGGATGGGGCCTCGATCGCCAAAGACGAACTCGCGAAAATGGGCTACGAAGTCCGCCGGCAGATGCTCGCCCTTTCCGATACCTTTCCGAAAGATTGCGACGTTTTGATTGTTCCCGGCCCGAAAAAAGACCTCCTCCCGGCGGAATTGGAGACGATCGCGAAAACCCTCGAAACCGGCGGCCGGGTCCTCTTCCTGGTCGACGCCCGGACGACTCCCGGCCTCGTCCCCTTCCTGGCCCGGTTCGGATTCAAGCTCGAAAACGACCTGCTGATCGACCCGGCCTCCCGCCTGATCGGGGGGGACTATTTCATGCCTTTCATCGACCGGTACGAAGCGCACGAAATCACCCGGAATTTCCGTTACGCCACCTTCTTTGCCGTCGCCCGCACGGTCGACGGAATCGAGCCGCGGCCGGAAAACGTCCTGACGTTCAGCGTCCTGGGCCGAACGAGCGCGGACGCCTACGCCAAAAAGGATTTCGCCCTGAAGGAAAATATGACCCTGAAGGAAATCGAGTTCGACAAGACCGGGGACAAGGCCGGGCCGCTGCCGCTCGCCGCCGTGGCGACCATTAAAAACGGTTCCGCCGAAAGCACGGAATCGCCGGAGCCTCCGGCCGCGGGCCAGGAAGGACGGGTCGCCGTCGTCGGCGACTCCGATTTCCTTTCCAATCGCTATTTCAATTTTTCGGGGAACGGGAACTTCTTTCTCAACATCGTCAACTGGCTGGCCCAGGAATCCGACCTGATCTCCATCCAGCCGAAAACGTCGAATCCGCGGACGGTCCAGCTCTCCCCCGCCCAGGGTTCGCTCATCTTCTGGTTTTCCGTCATCATCCTTCCCCTCATCGTCTTGGCCGTCGGCCTGGCGGTCTGGCTCCGGAGGAGGGCGCGGTGAAAGCCGGGACGACCCTGGTTTTGGCCGTCGTTTTTCTCGGCCTCCTGGCCGTGGTTCTTTTCGTGGACCGCAATAAGCCCGGGGACGCCGCCGCTCCGGAGGGAAAACTCGTCGAGCTCGCCTCTGAAAGCGTCGAACGGATCACGTTCGACAACGGAACGGAGACGATGACCCTGGTCCGAGACGGGACCGGCGTCTGGCGGATCGTCGAGCCGATCGAAGCCCCGGCCGACACGATCGAGATTTCCGGATTTCTCAACGCCTTCACCGACCTTCCGATCGATCGGGTCCTTGAAGAGAAAGACGCCGACCTTGAAAAATACGGGATTCCCTCCCGGGTCGTCGCGTTGAAACTCCTGGGGATCGACCGGCCGGTGAAGATCTCCATCGGCACGGAAAACGCCGTCGGCCGGACGTTCTTCGCCCAAAGGGAAGGCGACCCGCGCGTCGTTCTTCTTCCGGCGACGTTGAGATCGTCGCTCGAAAAAACGTTGTTCGATTTCCGCCGCAAGGACGATTTCCGCTTTGAAACTTCGAGCGTCACCCGAATCAGGCTCGCCTCCCCTCACGTCCGTTGGGAAGCCCGGAAAACGGACGGGGAATGGTTCCTCGAGTCCCCGCTGAAGGCCCTGGCCGGGGGGGCGAAAATCACCGCTCTCCTGGATTCGCTTTCCGGCCTCCGGGCGGCTTCGTTTGCGGCCGAGACAAAAAATCCGGAAGAATTGAAAAAAACCGGCCTCGACCGTCCGGAAACAACGGTCGCCGTTTCGGTTTCGGGCGCGAAGGAAGACCTTGTCTTTGCCTTCCATCGAGGCGCCGAAAAAACATACGTCATGAATTCCGAATCGCCGCGAATCATCGTCCCGGAATCGGATCCGCTGCCCGAACTCGAAAAAAAGCCGGACGCGTTCCGCGAAACCAGGGTCGCCGTATTTCGTTCCTGGGACGCCGTCAACCTGACCGTTAAAAAGGACGGCCTGTCCCTGGCCCTGACGAAAGGACCCGACGGGAAATGGCTGTTCGACGCCGTCCCGAAAGACGAAGCCGACGGCGCTAAAGTGGAGGCTTTTCTCAGCAGGATCGAGGGTCTCGAAGCCGCCGGTTTCGTCGACGCCCCCAAATCCCCGGGCGTCTACGGGCTCGCCTCGCCCCGGGTCGAGATCACAATTCGAACACGGGAAGAGGGCGCGGAGCCGGCGGAAAAATCGTTCACCCTTCTTGCGGGCGATGTCGATAAGGACGGCAAGGCGGCCGTCAAAAACACCCAGTTCGATTATCTCTTCAAGGTCGACCCCGCTTTCCTGGAGGATCTCCCGAAAGACGTCGGTGACTGGAAGGCCGTCGAGCCGGAAAAAAATGGATGAGCAATTCCCCGGCCGGACTCCTCCGTCGGGAAGAGGCCCCCTCAACGCCCTCTTTCCCGGGCGGCTTCTCCGCTGGTACGCCGCCCATAAACGCGACCTCCCCTGGCGCCGGACGAGGGACCCGTACCGCGTCTGGGTATCGGAAATCATG
Source organism: uncultured Eubacteriales bacterium (assembly GCA_964430165.1). GTDB lineage: Bacteria > Acidobacteriota > Aminicenantia > Aminicenantales > UBA4085 > JAAZPG01. Next base: position 3,113 of record CAYSGA010000015.1, on the reverse strand, counting down.
CTCCAACAAACCACGGTCGGGGTCGTGGTCCCCTATTATGAAGCCTGGCTGTGCGCCTATCCCGACATCCGGTCTCTCGCCCGGGCGCCGTTCCGGGCCGTGCTCAAATCCTGGGAAGGCCTGGGATACTACCGGCGCGCCCGGAACATGCGCCGGGCCGCCCGGATCGTCCTGAAGGAACACGGCGGGCGTTTTCCCGAAGATCCCGCGGCGTTGGCCGCCCTCCCCGGCTTCGGGCCGTACACGACGGCGGCCGTGGCGAGTCTTTCTTTCGGCCGGCCGATTCCCGTCATCGACGCCAACGTCCGCCGGGTCATGACGAGGCTGCTCGGCCTCCGCGGACCGTCCGGAACCGGACACGACGCCGAAATCAGCCGGCTTCTCCGGGAGTCCATATCCCGCCGGTCCCCCGGCAATTTCAACCAGGCGATGATGGAATGGGGAGCGCTCGTCTGCCGGCCGAAAAATCCGCTTTGTCTCCGCTGTCCCGGGCAGGGCGAATGCCGGGCCTTCGCCCGGGGGGAACAGGAAATCATTCCGGCGCCGAAGGCCTTCCGGGCGAAAAAAATCACGGCCGTCGTCGCCGTCATCCGAAAGGGCGGCTGCGTTCTCATCCAAAAGCGCCCCGAGACGGGGCTTCTGGCCGGACTCTGGGAATTTCCCGGCGGGAAGGTCGAGCCCGGGGAATCGCTCCGGTCGGCCCTCAAGCGCGAACTGAAGGAAGAACTGAGCGTCGAAATCGAAACCGCCCGCCCTTTGATCACCGTCCGGCACTCCTACACGCAATACCGAGTCACCCTGCATGCCTTCGAGGTGACAACGGCCGCGGAACCGCTTCGCGGACTCGCGGCGAACTCCACCCGCGCCCTGCCCCACCGCTGGGTTTCTCTAAAATCCCTGGACAAATACCCTTTGCCCTCGGGTTCCTTAAAAATCATCCGCGAGCTCCGGGCCCGTCCGTCTGAACTGGAACGTTAGGCAGAAATCCCGGTCTTGTGCTATCTTCAAATCCATGGATGCGCGGTTTGAATTCGCGGGCTTCGGGACGCGCTGCTCCTCCGCGCCGGGGCGGCTCGTCCTCGACGTCGGGATGGCCCAAGCCCCTGGTGTCCTGGACCATCATTTTCCCGAAGCGGAAAATGAATGCGCGGCTTCGCTCGTGGTCAAGCATCCGGAGCTTGTCCTGGAGCATCTGCGTCCCGGGGGGCGACCGGCCGACGCTTTCGGACCGGTCACGATCGTCACCCACACCCTGCCCGATTTCGACGCCCTGGCCGCGGTTTTTCTTTCGCTCCGGCTTCTCGAGACCGGCCGGGTGGATGAAGGGATGCGGAAGCTGGCCGCCTACGCCAAAATCGTCGATTCGGCCCTGCTTCCGCCGACGGTCGACCTCGGGGCCACACCCTACGCCGTCCTTCGGGCCCTCTTTGTCGGTTCGAAAAAGACGCCGGACGAAATCAACGCCGAACGGATTTCCGAAGGACTGAAATTCATGCGCCTTCTTCACGCCCGGGCGGCTGAAGGCCGGGACATCATGGAGGACCGGACCCTGTTTTCCGGCATCGAACGCTACGAGAAGGCCGTCCGCAAGGTCGAGCAGGACAACGCCTGGTATCAGGGCGACGTCCACCATGCCCGGAAAATCATGTTGAATCTCCCGAACGCCCCGGGAACCGGCCGGACCCTGGTGGACGGGTTGATCATCGTCGACGCCCACAGTTTTCTTCTCAAGGAATGGGCCCGCCGGGACCGCGACGGGTCGCCGCTCGGCCGGGGCTTCAGCTTCGTTTTCTCGAACTATCAAGGGCTGCGGTACAGCCTGGCCGTCGACCCGACCGCCGGGGTCAACCTCCGCGGCCTCGCCGGCGTCATCAACGGCCTGGAATCCCGGAAAGCCGAAGCGGAGGGGAAACCCGACCGGCTCCGCTGGTACGGCGGCGAGTGCCCGTTCTTCAATTATCGCCTTATCGTTTCGCCCCACGAAGGGACCCGCCTCTCCCACGATGAAATCGCCGGAGCGGTCATGAAATTCGGGGCGGTCTGAGTCCTCCCCGAGAACGGTTCCGCCGTCAGCGCAATCCGGCTTCCCGGTGTTTTCGGGAAATGGTTTCCGCAAGTTCCTCGAGGGTCCGGAAATCGGCTTCCTTCGGCATCCCCCTGACGAGAAGCGGCGGAAGGACTTCTGCTTTGAGGTTCGGCAGCAATCCGAGCGCCTGCTCGGTCATCTTCTGCCCCCATCCGTAAGAGCCGATCAAGGCGGCGAATTTGGCTTTCGGCCGCAGGGCGTTGGCCAAAAAAGCCGCCGAGGCGACATTCGGATGAAGGCCGGCATGGACGGCGGGCGAGCCCAGGACGATCGTCGCCGCATCCACAAGGGCGGCGGCCAATTTGCCCAAATCGACGCTGGCCAGGTTGAATTGATGGGCGGTCACGCCGCGTTCGGCCAGGGCCGCGACCAAATGGTTGACCATTTTCTCCGTGCTCCCGTGCATGGAAACGTAGGCCGCAACGACGCTGTTTTTCGGCGTGTCCGAAATCCAATCCCGGTAGGCCTCGAGAATGAAGGCGGGCCGGCCGTAAACCGGGCCGTGGCTCGGGGCGATGGTCGCGATATTCAACTCCCTGATCCGTTCCAGGTTTTTTTGAATGGCCGTCCGGAACGGCATCATGATTTCGGCGAAGTACCGCTTGGCCGCGAGGAAAATCTCGCCCTCGTCTTCGACGAACAGTCCGGATTGGGCGAAGTGCGAGCCGAAGAAGTCGCAGGAAAAAAGAACCTGGTCCTCCCGGACGTACGTGCACATCGTTTCCGGCCAGTGGACCCAGGGCGTATGGATGAATTCCAGGGTCTTGTCGCCCAGCGAGAGCGTCTCGCCGTCGGCGACGGTGACGATCCGGTCGGCGGAGAGGCCGAGGTGATCCATCAGGATCCCCTTCGCCTTCGGCGAACAAAGGAGCGTCGCCTTCGGATATTTTCCCAGGATCACCGGGATGGAGCCGCTGTGGTCCTGTTCCCCATGATGGGCGATCACGTAATCCAGTGAGGAAACGTCCCTCAGGTTTTCCAGAAGGATCTCGATTTTGGAAGGATCGACGGTGTCGAGAAGGGCGGT